>NZ_JBQCTZ010000038.1:0-24394 GCF_051963715.1 Neisseria sp. P0001.S005
GGCATATCGTCAGATCGCCATTCGTGTTGCAAGAACGGGCTTTGCGGGAAGTTGGTTTCCAAAACACGGCGTGTATCGGCAGCCAGTTGCGGCTTGTCCAGTTTTTTGTACGCCAGTTCCATCATCGCCAAAGCTTCTTCAACGTAACGGGTATTTTGGTAACGGCTGACGATTTTTTGCGCACGGTTGACCGCTGCGACATAAGCACCGCGTTTCATGTAATAACGCGCCACAGACATCTCGTTACCGCCCAAAGCGTCCACCAACTTAGCCATACGCTCGGTTGCATCGGCAGCGTATTTGCTGTTTGGATAACGTTGAACCAACTCTGCAAACGCCTGATAAGCATCGCGGTTGGCTTTCGGATCGCGGTCGGACCAGTCTTGGGAAGCCAGCTTGTTCAAGAAAGACTGGTCTTCGTTAAACAGGACCAAACCTTTCAAGTACAGCGCGTAGTCCATATTCGGATGTTGCGGATGATGGCGTTGGAAGCGCGCAATGGCAGCCAAGGCTTTTTCCGGCTCATCGTCTTTATAATAGGCATACGCCGTATCCAACTGGGACTGCTGTGCATAGCGGCCGTTTGGAAAACGGGACTCTAGAATTTCGTATAACTTGACAGCTCGCGTATAATTGTTGCTGTTCAATTCGTCTTGCGCTTCGGCATAAAGCTTTTCCACACTCCAATCTTGAGTAATTTGGGCGTCTTTATCGATTGTGCCTTTATTTGCGCAGGCACTCAGTGCCAAACCTAAAGAAACTACTAAAAGAATTTTTTTCATGCAGAATACTTCCTTTGATAACGAAGCCGATTATAGCGATGATTTAGACTTTCCGTCATCCCCTGAAACAGAAAGTTGTGTTAATTTGACCGTTCCACTCGAAATGGCGGGCGGAAGGCTGGATGCCGTATTGGCCAAACTCATGCCCGACTACTCGCGCAGCCGCCTGAGTTCGTGGATTAAAGAGGGTGCAGTCATTGTAAACGATAAGCCCGCGCAACCCAAAGACAAAATGATAGGCGGTGAATTGATTGCCGTTACGGTACGTCCGAGCGAAGAAAACCTCGCATTCACGCCAGAACCGATGGATTTGGACATCATTTATGAAGACGATACCGTCATCGTCATCAACAAACCGGCCGGATTGGTCGTCCATCCTGCCGCAGGCAACTGGAGCGGCACCCTGCTCAACGGCCTGTTGGCGCACTGTCCTGAATTAAGCCAAGTGCCGCGTGCGGGCATCGTACACCGTTTGGACAAAGAAACCAGCGGTCTGATGGTGGTCGCCAAAACCTTGCCGGCGCAAAACTCACTGGTTCAACAGCTTCAAGAGCGCACAGTCAAACGCATTTACCGTGCAGTCGCCAACGGCATTGTTCCTTTCGACGGCAAAATCGAAACCCAAATCGGCCGCGATCCGCACAACCGCCTGAAAATGGCAGTCGTCAAATTCGGCGGCAAACCTGCCATTACCCACGTCAAAGTGTTGGAACGCTATCTTTCCCACAGCTACATCGAATGCTCGCTCGAAACCGGCCGCACACACCAAATCCGCGTTCATATGCGCGAAGCCAACCATCCGCTGGCCGCCGACCCTGTTTACGGCAACCTGCGCCATCCATGCAGCGACGCGGTTAAAGAAGCCATCAAAGCCCTCGGCGCACGCCAAGCCCTGCATGCCTACCGTTTGAGCTTTGTGCACCCGAAAACCGGCGAAACCGTTTCCTTTGAAGCGCCTATGCCTGACGATATGTACCACCTGCTTTCCGTCCTGCGTCTGGAAGCCGGTTTGGATTCGTCCCTAAGCAACGAGGAAGAATGGCAAGAGAAATTCGGCATAGACGATGACGACGATTGGAATGAAGACGACTACGATGTCGAAGTGGTTTATGTAAGGGATTAAACCCATACTTTCAGACGGCCTCAAATAATATTTTAGGCCGTCTGAAATCAATCCGTTCCAATATTTCAGCGATTCTAAAATTATGAAAACCATCACAGATACCCTAAACCTCGCCCCGCAAGGCAAGAACTTTTTGACTGCCGACTGGCCAGCCCCTGCCAATGTCAAAACGCTTATTACCACGCGCAACGGCGGTGTCAGCGAAGGCGTGTACCGCAGCCTGAATGTCGGCTCACACGTCGGCGACAATCTGGAAGCCGTACTCCGCAACCGTGAAATCGTGCAGGAACAAGTCGGCCTGCCCGTTGCCTACCTTAATCAAATCCACAGCAGCATTGTTGTGAATGCCGCAGAAGCATTAGGTAATACGCCTGATGCCGATGCTTCGGTTGATACGACGGGTACGGTTGCCTGCGCCTCAATGACTGCCGATTGCCTGCCTGTCTTATTTTGCGACAAAGCAGGGACCGTTGTTGCGGCGGCTCATGCAGGTTGGCGCGGTTTGGCCTGTGGCGTTTTGCAAAATACCATTGCGGCAATGAATGTCGAGCCGCTGGAAATCATGGCCTATCTCGCCCCTGCCATCGGCCCTGATGCGTTTGAGGTAGGGCAAGATGTATTTGATGCGTTTTGCACCCCCATGCCGGAAGCTGTCGATGCGTTTGAAGACATCGGCGGCGGCAAATACCTTGCCGACATTTACGCTTTGGCGCGCATGATTCTGCATCGCGAAGGCGTGAACATGATTTATGGCGGCACCCATTGCACTGTTTTGGAACGCGATACTTTCTTCTCCTACCGCCGCGACGGACAAACCGGCCGCATGGTCAGCCTGATTTGGTTGGAAAAATAAGATTTGCGCCATCAAAGACAAGGCCGTCTGAAAGACTTTCCGTTTACGGTTTCAGACGGCCTAAACATTATTCGTTATAATCCGACGATACCGTAACCGGTTTCAACGAAGGAATATCCAATGAAAAAAATCCTATTGCCTGCACTCGCCCTATTGCTTGCCTCTTGCGGTTTCCACCTAAAAGGCACAGGCGTGACTTCGCAGCCGCTGCCTTATCAAAACTGGCATGTAGAAGGCGGAGCCGTCATGCAAAAAGCGCTGGAAAATGCCTTACGCCGTGCCGACGGTCATCCGGTTAGCGAAGCCGAATCACAAATCACCCTGCGCGTTGTCGACTTTCAAAAACGCCGCGATATCTACACCATCACCCGCGCCGCTGCAATCAACGAATACCTGCTGGCCATGACCGTCAAAGCCCAAGCCTTCCGCAACGGCGAGCCGGTTGGAGAACCGATGGAAGTTAAGGTTCACCGCACCATGGACTACGCCGATAGCGAAGTTTTGGGCAAACAGGAAGAGGAAGAAACCATTTGGTCTGAAATGCGCATCGACGCCGCAGATCAAATCGTCCGCCGCCTGACTTTCCTGAAGGCGCAATAATGGCTGCCGCGCCCATTGAGAGCCTGCGCCCCGATACGCCGCTCCAACCGTTGTACATTATTCACGGTGAAGAGGATTTGTTGCGCATCGAGGCTTTGGATACGCTGCGCGCAGCCGCAAAAAAACAAGGTTATCTCAACCGCGAAGTCTATACCGCCGAAAACAATTTTGACTGGAACGAGCTGTTGCAAAGTGCGGGCAGCGCAGGTTTATTTGCCGATTTAAAACTGCTGGAAATCCACATCCCCAACGGCAAGCCCGGCAAAAACGGAGGCGATGCCCTGCAAACCTTCGCCGAACGCCTGCCCGAAGATACGGTTACTCTCATCCTCCTGCCTAAGCTTGAAAAAGCGCAAATCCAGTCCAAATGGTTTTCCGCATTGGCAGGCAAAGGCATCGTCTTAGAAGCCAAAGCCGTTGCGCCACATGCTTTGCCGCAATGGATACAGGGCCGCCTGAAACAGCAGGGTTTGGATATCGAACCTGAAGCACTCGCCCTTTTTGCCGAGCGCGTCGAAGGCAATCTTTTGGCCGCCCGTCAGGAAATCGAAAAACTCGCCCTGCTCCATCCCCAAGGCCATTTAATCAATATTGCCGACGCAGAAGCCGCAGTTGCCACTGTCGCCCGCTTCGACGTATTCCAACTGGCAGGTGCATGGATGAAAGGCGATGCCCTGCGCGTTTCCCGTTTGCTGGACGGTTTGGAAGAAGAAGGCGAAGAGCCGGTTTTGCTGTTGTGGGCGGTTGCCGAAGACATCCGCACCCTAATCCGCCTCACTGCCGCACTCAAGCAAGGCCAAAACATCCAAAGCCTGCGCAACAGCCTGCGCTTATGGGGTGACAAGCAGACCCTTGCACCGATGGCTGCCAAACGCATTTCCATCAACCGCCTGCTCGACGCGCTCAAAACCTGCGCCAAAATCGACCGTATCATCAAAGGCGCGGAAGAAGGCGATGCATGGACCGAGTTCAAACAGCTCGTTATCTCGCTGGCCGCCTGAAACCGTTGCCACGCGTCAAGAAACTTGCACGCAATACGCCCCAAAAACAGAAAATACTGTAAAATAGCGTAAACTTAAATTCAGGCCGTCTGAACCTCGCATTTCAGACGGCCTCTTCCAGCAAAAAACAAGGAAACACCAACCATATGGATAATAAAACCAAACTTCGCATCGGCGGTCTGGCCCTGCTGACCACTGCCGTATTAAGCCTCATCATCGTTCTGATCGTCGATTCATGGCCGCTGGCTATTCTGTTGGCCGTCATCATTGTGGCCGCTGCCGCAGGCGGTTTCGTTTGGACTTCACGCCGTCAGCAACGCCAATTCCTCGAGCGCCTGAAAAAATTCGACATCGATCCGGAAAAAGGCCGTATCAACGAAGCCAACCTGCGCCGTATGTACCACAGCGGCGGTCAACATCAAAAAGACGCGATTACCTTGGTTTGCCTGTCACAAAAATGTTCCGTTGACGAAGCGCACGCCATCTTCAAAAAGCGTCCGACCCGTCAGGAAATGAACCAAATGGCTGCCCAACAGGCACGCGGTCAAAAACGTCCACACCGCTAATCCCGACAGTAACAGGCCGTCTGAACATCCTATCCCGTTTCAGACGCAACAAAGCCGCTTTCGGCGGCCAAGACGAACGGTAACAGGCCGTCTGAACATCCTATCCCGTTTCAGACGGCCTGTTTTTATTTCCATCAAACCCATTTCCGTTTCCATCGCATTATGACCCGTCTTCCTACCGCCCCACTCAAACGCCGCCTCGCCGCACTGGTTTACGAACTTCTGCTGACCGGCGCCGTTACCAGCATTGCCGCCCTTGCAGCCGGTATTGTCGCCATCTTTCTCAATCCCGTTTCCACGCGCCTGTCCATGCTGACAACCTGTCTGATTCTATTCTACGCATGGTGGCTCTACTTCCGCGCCAACTGGTATAAAAAAGGCCAAACCCTCGCCATGCAGACATGGAAAATCGGTTTAGCCGATAAAAACGATACCCAGCCGCCCCTGCCGCAGCTGCGCCTGCGCTTTATTTGGGCAAGCATTTTTATTGTCTTTATTCCCCTGTTTGCCTACGCCGGATTGCGCCATCTGCTCAATATCCCTCCTAAAGGCGCATTCGGCGCCGCGCTCATTTGGCTCATCCTGCCATGGGGCTTCGCCCTGTTCCATCCCGACCGCCAGTTCCTCTACGACTCCTTGGCCGGAACAAGGCTGGTGGATTTGAATCAGAAGAAAACAAACGAATAAAATCCAAAAGCGACTCAATCCGTAAATAAAATAAAGGCCGTCTGAAACTCAAGATAAGTTTCAGACGGCCTTTAATCATAACATCAAGCAATGATTATTCTTGCCAACGTTTGAACACCAGCGAAGTATTGACGCCGCCAAAAGCAAAGTTATTGCTGACCACATAATCGGTTTGAATCTCACGTCCGCCTGTTTGGATGTAATCCACCTTGCCGCAACGCGGATCGATGTTTTCCAAATTGACGGTCGGCGCAAACCAACCATTATTCATCATTTCGATGGTAAACCATGCTTCCAGCGCACCGCACGCGCCGAGCGTATGGCCGAGATAGCTTTTTTGCGAACTCATGGGAACGAATCCGAACACGGCTTCGGTCGCCAACGTTTCGGCGATGTCGCCTTTTTCGGTCGCCGTACCGTGGCCGCTGACATAGCCGACTTTATCAGGCGTAATACCTGCATCTTTCAGCGCAAGCTCCATACATTTTTGCATGGTCTCTTTTTGCGGTTGGGTAACGTGGCTGCCGTCGCTGTTGGCACCATAGCCGACAAGTTCGGCATAGATTTTCGCACCGCGCGCACGAGCGTGTTCCAATTCTTCCAATACGAATATGCCTGCGCCTTCGCCGATGACCAAGCCGTCGCGGCCGTTGTCGTAAGGACGCGGGGTCAGTTCGGGTTCGCCGTTGCGGCGGCTGGCGGCATAGAGTGAATCGAAAACATACACTTCGGACGGACAAAATTCTTCGCCGCCGCCCGCCAGCATCATGTCTATCATGCCGTATTTGATGGCTTCGTAGGCATAGCCTATGCCTTGGCTGCCGGACGAACACGCGCTCGATGTCGGGATGATGCGCCCTTTCAATCCGAAAAAGATGCCGATATTGGCGGCAGTCGTATGCGGCATCATGCGCACATAAGTATTGGCGTTAAAATTGCGCGATGTGCCTGTCAGCAAAAGTTCACCCATATCGCCAATGTCTTTAGTACTGCCGACAGACGAACCGCACGCCACGCCCATACGGCCGTCGGTAATGCTTTCATCACCCAGCAAGCCCGCATCCGTCAAAGCTTGTTCCGCCGCATCGACACACAAATGCGACACGCGCCCCATGCTTCTGAGCTGCTTGCGCGTCCAATGTTCGGGAGGAGAATAGCCTTCGATCGGCGCACCCAGCTGCGCTTCCAATTCAGGAAAGCGTTCGCTCCAGTCCATGTATTTGACGGCATTTTTTTCGGCTTTAAAGGCCGTCTGAATACTTTGCCAATCACGGCCGAAGGCGGTAATACCGCCGATACCTGTTACTACGACTCTTCTGGTATTCAACACAAACCTCCGTTCACAGCAATCACTTGGCGCGTAATATACGCCGCTTTTTCATCCATCAAAAAGCGCACCGCATGCGCCACTTCCTCAGGCAATCCCATACGCGCGGCAGGGACGGCCTTTAAGATTTCTTCAACAGGTACGTTCTCATCGATAATATCAGTATCGATAAGGCCCGGCGCCACGCAGTTGACGGTAATTTTGCGTTTTGCCAACTCAACCGCCAAGGCTTTTGCCGCGCCGATCAGGCCCGCTTTGGACGCGCTGTAATTGACCTGACCGCGGTTGCCCGTCAAACCGGACACCGACGCCATGCACACAATCCGTCCGGCTTTGCGGCGGCGGATCATCGGCATGGTCAAAGGGTGCAACACATTATAAAAACCATCCAAATTGGTACGCAGCACCAAGTCCCAATCGTCATCTGTAAAAGCAGGAAACGCATTGTCGCGCGTCAGGCCGGCGTTCAACACCACGCCGTAATATGTGCCGTTTGCCTCAATGTCGGCAGTCAAAATTTCTCGGCAGGCTTCGCGGTCGGACACGTCAAACTGCAACACGCGCGCATTTCTACCCAATGTACGGATTTCTTCCGCGACGGCTTCCGCTTCATCACGGCGGCTGCGGCAGTGGACGACAATATCAAAACCGTCCTGCGCCAAACCAAGCGCGACGGCTTTGCCGATACCGCGATTAGACCCTGTAATTAAAATAGTTTCACTCATACGTTTTCTCACTATATCGACAGGCCGTCTGAATCTTTGTCTTTTCAGACGGCCTTGTAAACGGTTTAAATGATTTGACCGTCTTTCGGACTGTACACATTTAAAGAAGCTTTTGCCAGCAAACCGTCCGGCGGCAACAGATGCTTCACATCTTCCGGTGCATCCGTCCAACGCAACTCGCAATCAAATACGCCCATGCCGCCCAAATCCTGAATGGACACATACGCCCTGACTTCCAGCTCAGTACCGACAGGCACGGAATCGGCAAACAAATCCAGCTTGCGCGTTCCCAATAAAAAACCCAAGCGTACAGGCTCTCCGGCCTTTAAAGCCTCAATGCCTGCAAACGCGCCTATGCCCTGCGCCATCAATTCCATATAAGCCATAGACGGCAACACACCATCCTGCAGCAAAATATGCTTGTCGCCAACCGGCGCACGGCAAACCGTGTAGTCATCGCCAAATTCTTTCACACAATCGATTAGCACCATATGTCCGCTGTGCGGAAGCAGCGAAGCTACATCATAAATCGGGGCACTCGGTATTGAAGGCATAAAATGTCATCCGGGAATAAATTACGTTACAATATGCATTATAACAGAGCCTAGCTTTTACTAACCCATTTCATTACAATGTATGAAAATGTAAAACATTGAAAGACATCATGCCTCAAAACGTTTGCCGTTTCAGCTTCAATATCGCCGCATGGCAGGCCTCCTCCAGCAAAATCAGTACGCCGGAGCAATGGCAGGACTGGGCGCAGGGAAAACTCGATACCGCCTCCCTGCCGGAGTACAAACCTGCGCTCTCCTTTTTGCCGCCTATGCAACGCCGCCGCTTGGGGAAAGCGGCGCGCTTGGTTTGTGATGCAGCATGGAATCTGGCCGACCAATATCCTGAAAGCGTACCGGTGTACGTTTCGCACGACGGCGAAAGCAACCGCAGCTTTGAATTGTGGCAAGAGCTTTTGAACACGCATACCGTGTCGCCGACCTCATTCGGCCTATCCGTTCACAACGCGACGATTGGGCAATGGTCGATGTTGCGCAAAGACATGAGCGAGCATACCGCATTGGCCGTTGCCGCCGATTCCTTTGAAACCGCGCTGACCGAGGCATTTGCGCTTTTGCAAGACGGCGCGCCATCCGTTTTAATAATTGTCGCCGATGATCCTTTGTCTGAAGACTATCCCGTCTTGGCTACACGTGCGCCGTTTGCCTATGCATTGACACTGGTCATCACCAAAGGCGAAGACTATACCTTAAGCTTGGAAACCACATCCGAGAGACCGTCTGAAAACCCTAACGATACAACAGTCGAGCCCTATTGGAGCAGCTTGGAGTGGGTACGCTTCCTGCTTTCAGACGGCCGACAACACACGCAACACTATGCCGGTAGAAACTGGCACTGGCAGAAAAACGCATGAAGACTTTAGACTATTTCCGTCGCTTTTTTGCCACACTCTTCGGCTTCATCCTCTTCGGCGTTGCGGGCGTATTGTTCAAAATCGCACTTTTGCCCTACACACTTAAATCCACCAAAGGCGACATCCCGCGCCAGCTTGCCGCCCGCCGCATGATAGGCCGCGTGTGGCGGTTTTTCGTCGGCTATCTGCAATGGTCGGGCGTATTGAGCGTCCGTTTCAACGGCTTGGAAAAACTCGGCCGGCCGGGGCAGCTCGTCCTCGCCAACCATCCCTCGTTGCTGGATGTCGTCTTGATGGTCAGCCACTTCCCCGACCCGAACGTACTGGTCAAAAAAGACTTGTTGAACAACCCCAGCATGAAAAGCCAGATTATCGCTTCCGGCTACATCCCCAACGACGAAAGCATGGAAATGTTGGAAGAAATCGACGCCGTGTTCAAAAGCGGGCAAAGTATGCTGATTTTCCCCGAAGGCACGCGCACAGGCTGGGACGGACAGGTTAAAATGCACCGTGGCGCGGTATCGCTCGGTTTGCGCAGCGCATCGGTCATCACCCCCGTGTGCATCAAAATGACGCCGCCCAATTTCAAAAAAGGCCAGCCTTGGTACAAAATACCGCCGCACAAAATCCATTATGAAATCACCGTCGGCGACGACATCCTGCCCGAAGAATGGCTGGCGGAAAAACCCCTACCCATCGCCGCAAGGCGTTTAAACGAATACCTTCAAGACTATTTCACAAGGAAAACCACATGAATAACTTAGAAAACCAAATCAAAGAATTAATCATCGACAGCTTGGGACTGGAAGACATCACCCCTGCCGACATCGGCAGCGAAGACCCGCTCTTCGGCGATGAAGGCTTGGGTCTGGATTCCGTCGACGCGCTGGAACTCGGTTTAGCGGTGCAAAAAACCTTCGGCTTCCAGCTCGACGGCGAAAACGACAACCTGCGCGAAAACTTCGCCAACGTCAAAACACTGGCAGAATTCGTCAAAAGCCGTCAGGCATAAAGGAGAAGCGATATGACCGAACAAGAAGTACGCACCCTTCTGACCGATGCACTGGTCAACCTGTTTGAAATCGAACCCGAGCGCATCAAACCCGAAACCAACCTCTACGAAGATTTGGAAATCGACAGCATCGACGCCATCGACCTTATCGACCACATCAAACGCGAAACCGGCCGCAAACTGCAAGCTGAAGACTTCCGTAATGTGCGTACTGTAGAAGACGTGGTTCAAGCGGTTTTGAAAGTACAACAAGATTCCTGATTCCGCTTTGAATCAGCATATTTTCAGACGGCCTTGTCAATCCGCAAGGCCGTCTGAAAATCAATCATAACCATGAAAATATTAGGAAAACTCCTACTGACCCTCGCCAGTCTCGCCTATCCGCTTCTATGGTATTACGGCAGGGAAAACGGCGCATTTTTCTGGCTTGCAGCGGCCATGTGTGTGTTATGGCTGATACGCGCCGCCATGCCGCAAACCACAGCCCAACGCATTACGGCAATTATCCTTGCCGCCTTTTTTGCGGTGGTACTGGCTTTCAGACGGCCTGACTCGATGTATTGGTATCCCGTCGCCGTCAACGCGCTGATGCTTGCCGTTTTTGGCGGCAGCCTGTTTGCCAAACAAACGGTTATCGAACGCCTCGCCCGACTGCAACACCCCGACCTGCCGCCCGAAGGTGTTCTGCATACCCGTCGTGTTACGCAAATCTGGTGCGGCTTCTTCATCCTCAACGGCGCAACCGCCGCCATTTTGGCAAGCTTACAATATTACGATTGGTGGGCGGCTTATACCGGCATTGTGTCGTATGTATTGATGGGGCTTTTGTTTGCCGGAGAGTGGGTGTATCGGAAATTGGTTTTGAAGGTGTAGGCCGTCTGAAAAGATGTTGTCCACACTGACAAAATAATGCTCTGCATTCACATGCTAACTCCATTCACTCACAAATGGAGAAATGGTTATGATAGGTTTTAAATAAAAGTTTAACTAGCCTTATTTGCTTACAATTAATTAAAGAAAGGGATCATATGTATCAAATAAATGATTGGAACAATATTCGCGCACAGTATAATCGATCAACCTTAATTTTAGGGAATGGGGCAAGTATTGCAGTAAGCCGACAATTTAATTATCAGTCTTTACTAGAGCATGCTTTTAACAATAATTTATTAAATAATGAACATATAAATGAATTGTTTTATTTTTTTGAAACCAATGATTTTGAATTAATTCTACGTAGAATTTGGCAAGCCCACAATGTAAATCAAATTTTTCGAATAAATAATACCAATCTCAGTCAAGTATATGAAGAAATAAGAAATGGCTTAATAGCAACCGTAAGAAGCATACATCCAAGTTATCAGGAAGTAGAACCTTTCTTAAACAACATTTATAACTTTATCAAGCAATTTGATACCATTATTTCCCTAAATTACGATTTAATTATATATTGGGCATTAATGTATGGTTTAAATATTAATGATAGATTCTCTTTAAAGGATTGTTTTATAGATGGAATTTTTAATGAAAATTGGAAAAGGTTAAGAGATCCTATCTATGGAAATAAATTTACTTCACTTATATTCTATCTTCACGGCAATTTAGCTTTAGGAAAAGATTTCCATGGCAATGAATACAAAATAGAAAACAATGGAATTAATTTGCTAAATTTAATACTTGACAGCTGGAGTCGTATGGAAACTGTTCCATTATTCATCAGTGAAGGAACAGCCAATCAAAAAATAAATTCTATTCATAATAGCTTTTATTTTTCGACTATTTACAGAGAAGTATTACCAGAACCCAAAGATAGTTTAGTGATCTATGGATGGGGCATAGGTTCACAAGACCTACATTTATTGGAAAAATTAAGAAATTGCGGAATAAGAAATATTGCTGTTTCTGTTTATAATAATGATCAAGATTATTGTCAGTATATTAATACTACTCTTCAGAGACACTTTGGAAATATCAACATTCAATTTTTTGATAGTGATAGCAGCAACTGCTGGATTCATCCATGAACCTAACCCGAATCCTATCCCCCGACCTACCCCAATACGACCTTATCGCTACGCATCCGAATTGGACGCGTGCTGATTTCAACCGTGCGGTTTTTCATCTGTCAGGCCGTCTGAAACAGGCAGGCGTGAAAACTGCCGCGTTGTGGTTTGACGATGCCGCGCTGTTTGCCTGTGCCGTGTTGGCAGTGTGGCATTCTGGCGGAAAGGTTTTATTATTGCCCAATTTGGCGCAAGACAATTTGGAGTGGGGGAAAACGGCAGAAGCGTTTTTAACGGATTCAACAGATAAAAAGCTGTCTTCAGACGGCCTGAACATCTGGCACTTGCCTGATGTATTAGCTAAAACAGATTTGGAAGGGCTGAACACCTATCCTGAAAACTATCTGATTCCCGACCATGCCGAAGCATGGCTAAAAACATCGGGCTCCAGCGGCGAAGCTCAGATTATTGTGAAAACCGCTGCGCAAATGCAGGCAGAAGCCCTGACTTTGGCAAATACGCTGCCATTTGGACAACACGGTGAAACCGTGGTCGGTAGCGTGATTCCGCAACACCTTTACGGCTTCACGTTCCGCTTCGCACTCGCGCTGACAATGGGTTGGACTATGGAACGGCAGCAGGCGGTTTATCCGGAAAACCTGCTTTCCAGCACGGCCGCATATGATAAAGTGGTTTGGATTGCCAGTCCGGCGGTACTCAACCGCTTAGGTGAAAACCGCAACTGGCAGAGCATCGGACATAAAATCGCGGGCATCGTGTCGGCTGGCGGTGCGCTGCCCGAAGCCACGGCGGATTTGCTGCAACAGGCTGCCGTCCGCCCGTTTGAAGTGTACGGCAGCACCGAAACCGGCGTGATTGCGTCGCGTCTTGAACGCCAAGAATGGCAGCCTTTCAAAGGCGTGGAAATCGGGCAGAACGAAGAAGGCGCATTGTGGGCATCTTCGCCGTGGTCGCCCGAACGCCGCCAGACCGCCGATTTAATCGAGCCGCAGCCCGACGGTTTCCTGCTGCTCGGCCGCCAAGACCGCATCATCAAATTCGAGGACAAACGCGTGTCGCTGACCCAAATCGAACACGAACTTTTACAACACCCTTGGATTGCGGATGCACACTGCGGCCGCCATCCGCAACACCAACGCATTGCCATATGGGCGGCATTGAACGCAGACGGTATCGCCGCCTTGCGTGAGAAAGGCCGTGCTGCGGTTGCTGATACGCTCAAACGCCATCTGGCCGCCACGCAGGACACCATCGCCCTGCCGCGCTACTGGCGTTTTACCGAGAGCCTGCCGCGCAACGCCCAAGCCAAAATCGCCGCGGCGGATTTTCAGACGGCCTTTACCGTTGCCCAAACTTCGCCCGTTTGGTCGAAAACATCATCTGACGATGAAACCAATACCGAAACTTTTATCGGGCGCGTGCCTTTGGATTTAATTTATTTCGGCGGCCATTTTGCCACCTTCCCGCTGGTTCCCGGCGTGGTCGAGCTGCAATGGGTGCGCAACCTGATCGCGCCCAAGCCATGGAGTAAACAGCGCGTCATCCGCATCGAAAATCTGAAATATCAGCAGTTTATCCGTCCTCACGATGAAGTTTCGGTAGAGCTGAAATACGATGAAGGTAAAAATAAACTGAGCTTTAAAATCAACAACGGAGAGCATCCGTGTGCATCAGGACGGATTGTGTTTGAGGCCGTCTGAATATACTTATTAACTTTTTAGTGGAAAACCAACAATATGCAACTCTTCCCTGCCCTAGAACAACGCTATTCCCACGAACACCAGTCCGCAGGCGAGGCTCAACGTCTGGCTCAAGAAATCGCTTTTGCACCGATTGTGTTCCAAGTTTCCCGCCTGATGGTGAAATTTGGCATTCTGGACTTGCTGAACGACCATCCAGACGGCCTCACTCAAGCCGAAATTGCTGAAAAAGCGAAAATCAGCAGCTACGCGGCACAAGTCCTGCTAGAAGCTTCGCTGTCTATCGGCACTGTCTTGACTCGCGACAACCGCTATTTCATCAGCAAGGCCGGTTGGTTTGTCCTCAAAGACAAAATGGCCCGCGTCAATATGGATTTCACGCAGGAAATCTGCTACCAAGGCATGTTTGATTTGGAAAAAACCCTGCAAACCGGCAAGCCCGAAGGCCTGAAAGTATTTGGCGAGTGGCCGACCATTTACGAAGGCTTGTCTTCATTGCCAAGCATCGCGCAGGAAAAATGGTTTGCATTCGACCATTATTATTCCGACAATTCCTTCGCCGAAGCACTGAATACCGTGTTCGCCAAACCGGTTAAAAAACTGCTCGATGTCGGCGGCAATACCGGCCGCTGGGCGGAGCAATGTGTCAACCACAATGCCGAAGTCGAAGTAACCATCATGGATCTGCCGCAACAAATTGGCCTAATGCGCGAAGCGACCAAAGGCAAAAACGGTGCGGACCGTATCCACGCCCATCCGGCCAACCTGCTTGATCCTGAAATTCCGTTCCCGACCGGTTTTGACGTGATTTGGATGAGCCAATTCCTAGACTGTTTCACCGAAGAACAAGCCACCAGCATTCTTCAACGCGCCGCTGCGTCCATGAGCGAAAACACCAGCCTCTACATCATGGAGCCTTTCTGGGACAGACAACGCTACGAAACCGCCGCCTACTGCCTGACCATGACCAGTCTGTATTTCACTGCCATGGCCAACGGCAACAGCAAAATCTTCCACTCTGAAGACCTGATCCGTTGCGTTGAAAAAGCCGGATTGAAAGTAGCGGAAATTTCAGACGGCATCGGTCGTGGCCACAGCATCTTGCGCTGCGTTAAGGCCGTCTGAACATCATCTTTTAAACCCTAAAAAGAAACCGACCCCAACAGCCATTTCGGCTATCGGGGTCGGTTTGTTTTTAGGTATCAGCCTTAATGCATCAGCCGCGCAACATCCATACTGCGCACACTAAAGCAATCGCTACCAACAAAGCGGCAAACAGTTGTCCCATTCCGGCCAATTTAGGCTGCTTGGCATCGATGGTTTTAAAGCCGTTAATCATCGGTGTAATCAAATCCTGTTTTTTCACAAAGCGATACAGCAAAACGGCCGCGATATGTACGCCCGCCAAAACAGCTAAGACATTAAAGAAATTGACATGGATTTTTCGCGCCAGCGTACCGGCGTGTTCGCTGACCAAATGATTCAAAAAGCCAGAATTGATAAACGTATTTTCATCAGCGGCAAATAAGCCTGTGGCCGTCTGAAAAACTAAGGCGACCAATAAAGCGATCACCATCAGCGCGCCCAAAGGATTGTGGCCGACCAATTCGTCTTCAGACATTTGGCCTTGTGTGTAGCGGCGGATTTCGGAAAACGGGCGTACAAATCGGCTGAATTTTGCCGTATCGCTACCCCAAATCCCCCAGCACATGCGGAAAACCACCAAAGCCAGCATCAACAAGCCGCCGCGTAAGTGCCATACCAGCATATCGCCGCCTTGGGTTGCGCTGTACCACATGAATCCCATCATTAGCACCAAGAGCCAATGGAACAGGCGCGTAGGTGCGTCCCAAACTTTTATTTTTTGCTTCATTACCTTTTACTTTCTGATTTAAAATTAAATTTCTTATCTTGGAAGGTTACGCCATGCAGCCCATCTACACGCTTCCCGAATCGCTTCAAGCTTTTCAGACGGCCTTAGCATTTCCCGACGTATTCCGCCCCCGCGCCCAAGAATCACACAAAGGCACATACGGCACGCTTGCCATTATCGGCGGCGCAACAGGAATGAGCGGTGCAATAGTTTTGGCAGCCACAGCCGCGATGTATCAAGGGTGCGGCAAGGTTTGGGCTGGCTTCAACCAAGCCACGCTGCCTTTTGCCATCATTCCCGAACGCCCTGAAATTATGCTCGCCACTGCGATCCAACTGATGAAGCGCGACGATGTCAGCGCACGCGTAATCGGCTGCGGCTTTGGTTTGGACGGATTATCAGAGCAGCTGCTGCCCCAAATCCTGTCTACACACCATGACCAGCCTTTATTGCTCGATGCAGATGCTTTGACACTGCTTGCCCGCTCTTCCGAATTAGCCGAACGTCTCAAATTGTACAAACATATCGTCCTGACACCTCATCCGGCCGAAGCCGCCCGCCTACTCTGCACCGATACCCAATCAGTTCAAGCCGACAGGCAAAAAGCCGTAACCGAAATCAGCCGTAAATATGGCGCGACCGTTGTATTGAAAGGCCATCATACATTGGTGGCCACGGCAGACGGCATAGTTTATACCAACACCAGCGGCAATGCCGGTTTGGCCACCGCAGGCAGCGGCGATGTCTTGAGCGGCATCATCGGCAGCCTGCTGGCGCAAGGCATTCCGACATTCCAAGCCGCCTGCGCCGGCGTATGGCTACATGGTGCAGCGGCCGATGTCATCAAACACAGCAGCCAAATCGAAACCGGTATGCTTGCCGGAGAAATCGCACCTGTCGCCCGATGGGTGCGCAATATTTTATCAAAAGAATAATGCCGTCTATATAGCAAATACAAATCACAGGCCGTCTGAAAATCAATCCTTATTTTCAGACGGCCTTATTTTATTTTAAGCCATTTTGCAAATTAAGGTTAAGGCGTGTATCCTTGGTTTCCCTTAAAAACAACTTCACAACATCTCATCATGAATACCCTCAACAAAATCAGTGATTTTATCGGAAAGACCTTTTCCCTCTGGGCCGCGCTCTTTGCCGGTATCGCTTTTTTCGCCCCCGACACCTTCAAATGGGTCGGCCCTTACATTCCTTGGCTACTGGGCGTCATCATGTTCGGCATGGGCTTGACCCTCAAACCCTCCGACTTTGATATTTTGTTTAAACATCCCAAAGCCGTCATTATCGGCGTGATTGCCCAATTCGCCATCATGCCTGCGACAGCCTATCTGCTGGCGAAACTGTTGAACCTGCCTGCCGAAATCGCGGTCGGTGTGATTTTGGTCGGCTGCTGTCCGGGCGGTACGGCTTCCAATGTGATAACTTATTTGGCGCGCGGCAATGTGGCTTTGTCGGTTGCCGTTACATCGGTTTCCACCTTGATTTCCCCATTGCTGACCCCTGCCATCTTCCTGATGCTTGCCGGTGAAATGCTGGAAATCCAAGCGGGCGGCATGTTGATGTCCATTGTCAAAATGGTTTTGCTTCCCATCGTTTTGGGCTTGATTGTCCATAAAGTCTTGGGCAACAAAACTGAAAAACTGACCGATGCGCTGCCGCTGGTTTCCGTTGCCGCCATCGTGCTGATTATCGGTGCGGTAGTCGGCGCCAGCAAAGGCAAGATTATTGAAAGCGGCCTGCTGATTTTCACGGTTGTCGTACTCCACAACGGTATCGGCTATCTGCTCGGCTTCTTTGCCGCCAAATGGACCGGCCTGCCTTATGATGCACAAAAAACGCTGGCCATCGAAGTCGGTATGCAAAACTCAGGCTTAGGCGCCGCCCTTGCCGCCGCACACTTTGCCGCCGCGCCGGTTGTTGCCGTTCCCAGCGCATTGTTCAGCGTGTGGCACAATATCTCCGGCTCGCTTCTGGCAACTTATTGGGCAGCCAAAGCCGACAAAAATAAAGAATCCTAGACGTCTTTAATCATAAGGCCGTCTGAACATATTCCGTTCAGACGGCCTTTATTTTGAAATCAAGCAGGATTATTGTTTTACTGCTTCGATTTGGATATTGATGTCTACTTTTTTGCTCATACCGGCGCTTACCAAATAATCCAAGCCCCATTTGGTACGGTCGATGGTGGTGCTGAAGTCGCCGCCGCACGCTTCTGCTTTTGCCATCGGGCTTTGGTAACAGTTGAATTTGTCGGCTTTGAGTTTCACCGGCGCAGTTTTGCCGTTCATGGTCAGGTTGCCGTCAACAGACAGCAGTTTTTTACCGTTGAAATTGAATTTAGTGGATACAAAACGGATTTCAGGGTATTTGTCTGCATTGAAAATATCGGCAGATTTCAAGTGTTGGGTAAAGTGGTCCGAACCGGTTTGCAGTTTGGACAAAGGCAATACGATATCGATAGAGCCTTGGCGTTTGGCACGGTCAAATTCCAAATTGCCGGTCAAACCATAAATACCGCCGACGTTGGTGCTGGTGTTGAAATGGTCGATGGCAAAGCGGGCATTGGCATGGAATTCGTCCACTTTATAAACAGCGGCAGACGCAGCAGAAGCCAACATGGCCGAACACAATGCAAACATGATTTTTTTCATCGTCTTATCCTTAGAAATGTGAGAAGTTCCCTATCATATCACTTTTTGATGCCAACATCTTTTGCAACTGAGAAAGACAGCGTTTCATCTTAAGAAAACTTCAGGCCGTCTGAAGGATTGAGCAGCAAATTCAGGTGAAGCAAATACAGTTTAGTTTTATTACAAAATAGCGTGCTTCATCGCTCGTAATTGGTATAAAATACCGAGTTATTTCTACAACGGGCCGCCAACCAACCAGCCTATTTCAGACGGCCTCAGCATAAAACAAAGGAACAAAAATGCCTGAATACCGCTCCAAAACCTCTACCCACGGCCGCAATATGGCAGGCGCGCGCGCATTATGGCGTGCGACCGGCGTAATGGAAACCGACTTCGGCAAACCGATTATCGCCATTGCCAACTCTTTCACCCAATTCGTCCCAGGCCATGTGCACCTGCATAATATGGGTCAACTGGTTGCCCGTGAAATCGAAAAAGCCGGCGGCATTGCCAAAGAATTCAACACCATCGCCATTGACGACGGTATCGCCATGGGCCACAGCGGTATGCTCTACTCCCTGCCCAGCCGCGACCTGATTGCCGACTCTATCGAATACATGGTCAACGCCCACTGTGCCGACGCGCTGGTGTGTATTTCCAACTGCGACAAAATCACCCCGGGCATGCTGATTGCCGCCATGCGCCTGAACATTCCGACCATCTTCGTTTCCGGCGGCCCGATGGAAGCCGGTAAGGTTATCGGCGTGGCCAACATCCAGCCCGAACGCCGCTTGGACTTGATTGATGCCATGATCGAATCGGCTGACGACAATATCAGCGACAAACAAGTCGAAGAAGTCGAGCAAAACGCCTGCCCGACTTGCGGCTCCTGCTCCGGCATGTTTACCGCCAACTCCATGAACTGCCTGACCGAAGCACTCGGCCTTTCCCTGCCGGGCAACGGTTCATACTTGGCGACCCACGCAGGCCGCAAAGAATTGTTCCTCGAAGCAGGCCGCATGATTGTCGAAATCACCAAACGCTATTACGAGCAAGACGACGAAACCGTGTTGCCGCGCAGCATTGCCACCAAAAAAGCGTTTGAAAACGCCATGACCATGGACATCGCCATGGGCGGCTCTACCAATACCATTTTGCACTTGCTCGCCGTTGCCAACGAAGCCGGTGTCGATTTCAAAATGGCCGACATCGACCGCTTAAGCCGCGTTGTACCTTGCATCTGTAAAACCGCGCCAAACAACCACGACTACTACATGGAAGACGTGCACCGCGCAGGCGGTATCTTCGCCATCCTGAAAGAATTGGACAAAGCGGGCAAACTGCACACCGACGTGTACACCATCCACGCGCCGACCTTGAAAGACGCGATTGAAAAATGGGACGTGACCAATCCTGAAAACACCCATGCCATCGAACGTTTCAAAGCCGCACCCGGCGGCGTGCGTACTACTCAGGCGTTCTCGCAAAACCGCATGTGGAAAACCCTCGACCTCGACCGCGAAAAAGGCTGTATCCGCAACGTCGAACACGCCTACTCGCAAGACGGCGGTTTGGCAGTCTTGTTCGGCAACATCGCCGAACGCGGCTGCGTGGTGAAAACCGCAGGCGTGGACGAGAGTATCCTCAAATTCACCGGCCGCGCCCGCGTGTTTGAAAGCCAAGAAGCCGCAGTAGAAGGTATTTTGGGCAACCAAATCGTCGCCGGCGACATCGTCATCATCCGCTACGAAGGCCCGAAAGGCGGCCCGGGCATGCAGGAAATGCTGTATCCGACCAGCTACCTGAAGTCCAAAGGCTTAGGCAAAGCCTGCGCCTTGTTGACAGACGGACGCTTCTCCGGCGGCACATCAGGTCTATCCATCGGCCACGCTTCTCCTGAAGCGGCAGAAGGCGGCGCAATCGGTTTGGTACACGAAGGCGACACCATCGAAATCGACATTCCAAACCGCAGCATCCACCTTGTCATTTCCGATGAAGAGCTTGCCGCACGCCGTGCCGAAATGGAAGCGCGCGGCAGCAAAGCGTGGAAACCGGAAAACCGCGACCGCTACGTCTCCGCCGCCCTGCGCGCCTACGGTGCCATGGCGACTTCCGCCGACAAAGGCGCAGTACGCGACGTATCGCAAATCGAACGTTAATTAACCTGACTTTAAGGCCGTCTGAACGCTTTCAAGTGTTTCAGACGGCCTTCATTCAAACGGACAAATATGGACAAATTCATTTTAGCGATGATCGGCATGGCCATTGCCCTGTTGATTATTATTGGCGGCGGATTTATCGCTGTCGAATATTTCAAATCCCATCCTGAAGCATTCCAAGTCAAGCCGCTATCAAAATAATCATTTAACGGCATGAGTTTCAAGGGGAAAGAGCCGTAGCTCAAGGCCGTCTGAACGCAGTACATATAATGAAACACATTCTTTACTGGCTGGGTGGTTTTGTCGTCGCCCTCGGCATATTTCAATACTACGAAACCCATCGCTATTCCGAAGACCAGCTCATCTACGCCCAACCGCCGCAAAATCGTTCTGCCGTTGCCGATTTTGACGCCTTGGCGTATTTAAACTTCCTCCGCTACTCAGCCAATCTGCCCGCACTGGCGCACTCAGACACACTCGAACGTGCCGCGCGCAATCATGCCCGCTATCTACTGCAAAACCCTGACGACGGACATGACGAACACAATACGCGCAATCCCTTTTATACAGGCCCACGCCCATCAGACCGCACGCGCAAAGCCGGTTATGCCTATAAAGGCGTGCACGAAAACGTCAGTACCGGCCAGCATCCGCCAAACGAAAAAATCAACGGCCACCTGCCTGCCCAACATCAGCTGGACAACCTGATGACGGCGATTTACCACCGCCTCTCCTTACTCGATCAAAATATCGACGAGGCTGGAGCCGCATTTGAATCGCAAGGTAAACAAATCGCGTTGAGCATCAATCAGGGCGACAGCAGATTCAACAACCTCTGCCAAAAAAACCGCCCCCTATCCGACCTCAACCGTTCGTTTTATCAAGATGCCTGTCATGGTCATGCCATTGTTTATGCGGATGAAATTTCCAACCGCAATCTCCGGCCTTACATCAGCTATCCGCAAGGCAATTTTGCCTCGCCGGTTTTCCATGGCGAACGTCCCGACCCTATGCCGCATTATGAAATGACCGGCAATCCGGTCAGCATCGCCTTCTCAGAACAATCGCCTCCGGTCAAAATGCGTTCGTTCAAACTGTATCAGGGCACAAAAGAAATCAGAGACGTCAAAATCTTAGATAAAGATAATGACCCAAACCGCCTCCTGACTGAACGCCAATTTGCGCTGTTTCCTTTACAGCCATTGGAATACGACACCGACTACCGTGCCGTATTCGAATACCGTCAAAACGGAAAAGACAGAACGGCCGAATGGACATTCAGCACGCAAAAACCCGATTATCCTTACTTCATCGTCAAAGGCGGCGAAATACTGGCCATCGAATCCGGACAAAAATATTTTATCCATTGGCAGGATTTCTGGTGCTTGAAGCAATGCGAACGCTACAACTACCGAACGAACCACGACACCCAAATCGACATTATCGAGCGGCAGGCCGGCGGCATCATTATCCGTGTCAACGGAAGCAAAGGCAGCAGCATCCGCTTAATGCCCGAAGGCGAAGACAGGCGTGCCATTACACTTTATTTATGGAAATAAAGCCGTTTTCAGACGGCATGAAGCACCAAAAAGCTGATAAAATACCGCCTCACCACCCTACGGCAAGCTATCCAATATGACCAAACATCCGCAAACAGCAGCCAATACCCGCTATGCCTTTGCCAGCATTGCCGCCATGTTGGCCGCGTTTTTACTGTTCGTTGCCGTGATGTTGCTGCCTTTGGGACTGACGGCAGACACACAAGTGAGCCTGATACGGTTTTCACTCTACGCAATCGTGCTGTTTGCCGTACTTGGCGGTATTTTTTCTGTACGCGTTGCCTATTTGCGTAAAAAGAACGGAGCATGACATGACCCAAGCCGATAAAATTCCACAAGAAATCCGCCTCCAAAAAGAACGGCGCGTACTGACTTTGGTCTATGTTGACGGTGCCAAGAGCCTTCCTGCCGAATACCTGCGCGTGTACTCGCCCAGCGCGGAAGTGCGCGGACACGGTCCAGGTCAAGATGTTTTGCAAACAGGCAAAGCCGAAGTCAGCATTACCAATTTGGACCCCGTCGGCCAATACGCATTGAAAATTACTTTTTCAGACGGCCACGACAGCGGCCTTTACGACTGGGACTATCTCTACCGACTGGCACACAATAAAGACGCGCTTTGGCAAGACTATCTCGACCGCCTCGAAAAAGCCGGCGCGTCCAGAACGCCAAGTGCCGAAGATTTAAAACCCAAACACACACATTCCTGCGGTAGCGGCGGTTGCGGCGGAAAGGCCGTCTGAAAAAAAGCGAAAATATAACATTGGACGATGGCAGGATTATTGACGGCAAAGCGTTCCTCTCCCCGCCCAAAAAAGGACGGGTGTGGCTATCTTCAGCGATACCAAAGCCTGCCCGCAGGCAGTGCGCGCCGCACAAAACGCAGACGTTTTGGTGCATGAAGCAACCTTTGCCGCAGGCGATGAAGAGACAGCGGAACGGGTGTTCCATTCGACCATATCCGATGCTGCCAAGCCGGCTTTGCAAGCCAATGTGAAACAACTTTACCTGACCCACATCAGCACACGTTATACCGAAGAAGAACAACGCCTGATGCTGGAGCGACAGGCACAAACTATATTTCCCGCGTCGAAAGTGGTTGGCGATTTCGACGTATTCGATATCTGAATCCGTATTATTTTAAGAAGGCAGACACTATGAGCGACCACAAAACCCATTTCGGCTTCACGACTGTTGACGAAGACGAAAAAGCAGGCAAAGTTGCCGAAGTCTTCCACTCCGTGGCAAAAAACTACGACATTATGAATGACGTAATGTCCGGCGGTCTGCACCGTGTTTGGAAACATTTCACCATCAATACCGCCCGCCTGAAAAAAGGCGACAAAGTATTGGATATCGCCGGCGGTACAGGCGATTTGTCCCGAGGCTGGGCGAAACGTGTGGGCAAAGAAGGCGAAGTTTGGCTGACAGACATCAACTCCTCCATGCTGACCGTCGGCCGCGACCGCCTGCTCAACGAAGGCATGATTCTGCCTGTATCGTTGGCAGACGCTGAAAAATTGCCGTTCCCCGACAACTATTTCAATCTGGTTTCCGTCGCATTCGGCCTGCGCAACATGACGCACAAAGATGCCGCGCTGAAAGAAATGTACCGCGTATTGAAACCGGGCGGCACCCTGCTGGTGTTGGAATTCTCCAAAGTGTACAAACCTTTGGAAGGCGTGTACGACCTCTACTCTTTCAAACTGTTGCCGATTATGGGCAAACTGATTGCCAAAGATGCCGACAGCTACCAATACCTCGCCGAATCCATCCGTATGCACCCCGACCAAGAAACCTTGAAACAAATGATGCTGGATGCAGGCTTTGATAGCGTGGATTACCACAACATGAGCGCAGGCATTGTTGCCCTGCATAAAGGCGTGAAATTCTAAGGCCGTCTGAAACAAACACAAAGGGCATGATTGATAGACACGCCCTTTGTTTTTAAACCTTCCAAACCAATCTGACACAAACCAAAGGCCATCTGAACAGCCGTAAAACGAAATTAAATATTTCGGTTACACCATTCAGACGGCCTTAATACGTTTAAATCAGCTTATGTACCTGCTTTCACGCTTTGCCATTGACGGACCATAAATTTCAACGCTGCAGGTTGGATAGGTACCATGATAAAGCTGTTTTTCAAATCCTCATCGGTCGGGAAAATCGTATTGTCGTTTCTAAACTCTTCATCCATCAGCTCTTGAGCCGGTTTACTGGACGGTGCATAAGTAACAAAATTGCCGTTTTTTGCCGCAACTTCAGGATCTAAGAAATCATTGATATACGCATGGGCATTGGCCACATGTTTGGCATCTTTCGGAATCAC
>NZ_JBQCTZ010000039.1:0-23861 GCF_051963715.1 Neisseria sp. P0001.S005
CAAATCTCAATCCTGAAGGCGTAATTTACACTCGCCCTGCTAACATTTTCCATGTTGTTTTTGATATTTTTTAACGAGCCAAAAATAATCCAACTATTTGTTTATATAGAATTTAAAATAAAAATCCTATCACTAGCCAAACTATACTTCAAATGAAAAGGGGTATGTCCGGCATACCCCTTTTCCCTTTTTTCAGACGGCCTCAACCTAGTTTTTTAAAACAGTTTGGAAACCAAAAACAACTAGAAATAATGGCAGACCAATCCGCAAAACCACGCCAAACCGATGCGGTTGTTGGCTAAAAACGTTTGGAAACACAACTGGCGGTCGCGCGTACGGATGGCGGCATACTGCTGATACTGCCAATAAACGGTTACCGGCAATACCAGCCAATAAGGCCAAGTTGCACCGATTTTGATACCCAATACCGCCATCAATACGGTAAACCAAAAATGGCAAAGCATAGAGGCGGTAATATCGTGATGGCCAAATGTGATTGCCGAAGTTTTAATGCCGATTTTCAAATCGTCTTCTTTGTCCGCCATGGCATAAATCGTGTCGTAAGCCAGCGTCCATAAGGCATTGGCGGTAAACATCAACCACGCTTCGGGAGGCACTCGGCCTTGCACGGCGGCAAAGGCCATGGGAATGCCGAACGAAAATGCCAGTCCTAAATAAAACTGCGGCAACGGGAAAAAGCGTTTGGTAAAGGGATATGTGATGGCCAGAAATAAGGCCGGAAGGCTCATCAGCCAAGTAAAGCGGTTGAGCGGCACCAAGCATAAAGCCGCCATCAGACACAGCATGACGGTCAAAAGCAGCGCTTCGGTTTTGGAAACCAAACCTTTGGCAAACGGGCGGTTTTTGGTGCGCTCTACTGCGCCGTCAAAATTGCGGTCGGCAAAGTCATTCACCACGCAACCTGCGCTGCGCATCAGAAATGTACCTGCGGTAAAGGCAATAAAAATATCCGCGTCAGGAACGCCTTTAGACGCAATCCACAATGCCCAATAAGTCGGCCACAGCAAAAGCAGTGTGCCAATGGGTTTGTCGACGCGCATCAGCTTGGCGTATATCACCATCCGTCCGACAGCGTAACGCGGTAGAAATTGTAGGAAAAAGCGCCGTATGTTCATTGATGTAATGTGTCGTTGTTTATGTGTCGATTCGGAAGGAAAGGCTTTTTTAGAGCCTTAGCTCTTATTATAATTTATTGCCGTCTGAAATTAAACAGATCTTAACAATTTAATTTATTGTATTATAACAGAATTATGACAAACATCGGTGATTGGTTTTATTTTCAGACGGCCTTAGCGGTATAAATCTATTAATTTCAATAAGAAATATTCTGTTAATTCCAATGTTTCGCCGTTCCAATCGAAATACGAACGGCGCGCGGTAACAGGCCGTCTGAAAGATGGATGGTCGGAATCTTCAAAACGAAGAAACTCAAAATCCGAACGTTTCAACGGCAATGTACCGTCAAACAGGCGCTCGCCCAAAGGCTGCGTTCCGCAATCCAATAATTCTGTCCATAGACGGCTATCCGGCCGGCACGCGCTTCTGGCTTGTATCACTGTTTCGCCGTCCAGTTTGAGCAAAACATCGCGCACAAAGATTTCATCGCTATTGTCCGCCCCCTTCGTCAAACCCAAATACACAGGCTCGACTGAAAAATCCTTACCAGAAGCGCGTAAAGCGGCGGTTAGCGAAGAAACTGTCAGCAGATGTCCGACCTTAGACGACAAAAGGCTTGAAGCTTCGGCATGTGAACAAAGCGTGCCATGCGGTATATCAAGCTCCATCTGACACCTCTGTCTTGGCCAACTCCTGCCATTTGGCTTCGGGAAATTCATCTTTCAGACTGCCTTTAAGATATTCCAAAGTATCGCCGGAAACAGTTTCATCTTTGCTGTCGTGAATATGGTTGAAAATCAGGCTGTGCAACTGGATGCCGTATTGTTTGAGCACGGCGAAACTGAGCAGGGTGTGGTTGATGCTGCCGAGCCGTCCGCTGGTAACGAGAATGACGGGATAACCTTGCTGACAAATATAATCAATGGTTAACAGATTTTCCGTCAGCGGCACCATCAATCCTCCCGCGCCTTCAACCAAGACGATTTCGTATTGCGTCGCTAACTCTTGAGTAGCGGTACGGATTTTGTCCAAGTCCAAAGCCCTGCCGTCAAGACGGGCGGCGAGATGAGGCGAAGCGGGATAGCTGAAGATTTCGGGCATGGTCAGCCGCTGTTTGTCGGCTTCCTGCATGGGTATGCCCATGATTTTGCGGTGGACGGCGATGTCATCGGCGATGTTTTGGCAACCGGTTTGCACGGGCTTTTGCGTGATCACGCTTTTGCCCTGCTGCAACAATTGTTTTGCCAATACGCCGGTGGCGACGGTTTTGCCGATGTCCGTGTCTATGCCGCTGACGAAGTAAACGCCTTTCATTTGCTGTGTTCCTTCAAGATTCGTACGGTTTTGTCGGCAAGTTCGGTCAAGAGGTCGTCTGAAATGATGTAAGGCGGCATGAGGTACACCAGCCTGCCGAATGGGCGCACCCAAATTCCCTGCGCCACGCAATCCGCTTGAAAACGCGCCATATCCACGCCTTTTTCCAACTCAATCACCCCAATAGCACCCAAAACGCGCACGTCTTTCACGCCGCGAATGTCCCATGCGGTTTTCAGACGACCTTTCAGGATGCTTTCAATGCGGCGGATATTTGCCTGCCAATCTTGGGACAAAAGCAGCTTGACCGAAGCGCAGGCAACGGCACACGCCAGCGGGTTCGCCATAAACGTCGGGCCGTGCATAAACACGCCCGCTTCGCCGCGCGAAATCGTTTCGGTGACTTTTTGCGAAGTGATTGCCGCCGCCAGCGTCATATAGCCGCCGCTCAAGCCCTTGCCGATACACATAATATCCGGCACGACCTCCGCGTGCTCGCAGGCAAACATCTTGCCCGTGCGCCCGAATCCGGTGGCGATTTCGTCAAAAATCAACACGATATCAAATTCGTCGCACAAATCGCGCAATCCGCGAAGATACTGCGGATGATAAAAATACATGCCGCCCGCGCCCTGCACGACCGGTTCCAAAATAAAGGCGGCAACATCCGCATGATGCGCTTCAAACAAGGCGCGGGCAGGCTGCAAATCCGCCCCGTCCCATTCATCGTCGAAACGGCTTTTCGGATTATCGACAAAATAACGCTGCGGCAGGGCGCTGCCGAAAATATGGTGCATCCCCGTTTCCGGATCGCAGACGGACATCGCGTTCCAAGTATCGCCGTGATACCCGCGCCGCACCGTCGCAATATTCTGCTTCGCGGTCAAACCCCGCGCCTGCTGGTATTGCACCGCCATTTTCAGCGCGACTTCCACCGAAACCGACCCCGAATCCGCATAAAAAATACGGTCCAGACCCTGAGGCAAAATCCCGACCAACAACTTGCCCAATTCCACCGCAGGTTCATGCGTCAAACCGCCGAACATCACATGAGACATTTGCTTAATCTGCGCCTCAACCGCCTGATTTAAAAAAGGATGATTGTAGCCGTGTATCGCACACCACCAAGACGACATCCCGTCAATCAGCCGCGTGCCGTCCGCCAATTCAATATGCACGCCCTCCGCACGGCGCACCGGATAAACAGGCAACGGGTCGGTCATGGATGTATAGGGATGAAGCAAATGGGCGCGGTCAAAATCGAGCAGGGAGGAATGTTCAGACATGTTGAAAACAATGGTTTGATCAGTTTCATTATTATATAACATATTTTCTATTTCAGACGGCACGTCTTCCGTACTGCATCAACGCCAATCCGCCCACTGCCGCCAAACAGCCGGCAACCAAGGAAACATGCAATGCTTCGCCCAAAAACCAAGCGGAACACAAAATGCCGAATACCGGCACCAAAGTAATGTACGCTGCCGCGCTGCCTGCGCCCAAAGTCTTCACGCCTTCAAAATACCACGCATAGCTCAAGACCGTTGCCCCGACAGACAAGCCAATCAAAGCAAACCAGCCCCTGCCGTCCATTTCAGCAAGCATGCCAAATGGCAGGCCGTCTGAAATCAACGCAGGCGGCAACAACATCATTGCACCCAGCCAAGCAGTAGCCACAGTGACCGTCAGCGCATCAATCCCCCGCAACACCGCCCTGCCTATCATCGTATAAGTAACCAAGCAACAAAGGCTGCAAAATACCAGCACTTCGCCCCACCCTATGCCGCTACCCGACAAAAATGCCGCAATCTCGCCATGAGTGACCGCCCATATCGAGCCTGCCACTGCCAACAACATACCCGACACAATCTTGCCGTTGAGTTTCTCACCAAACAACAAAGCCGCAAAAAACATCGTCAGCACAGGATTGAACGTGACCAATACCGTCGCCCTTGAAGCAGGAATCCGCTGCAAACCCAGCATAGACAATACGGTAAAACCAAATACGCCGAATGCCGCTGCCAATGCCAATCCAAGCCATTGTTTGCGCGATACAACCGCCAAAGTACGCAACCGATACCGTGCAAACAGCCAGCCCAAAAGCAAGATTGCCGCCGTCAAAAAGCGCAGCATACCGCCCGTTAAAGGCGGCAGAGCTTGTCCCAGCATCCGCCCCATCGGCCAAGATGCGCCCCAAAACGCCGCCATGCCCAATAGTTTTAGATGGATTGCTAAATGTTTCATGGTGATGGATAACTTGAATAATTGGTTTAGAAAGCGTACAAGATCGGTTTGGAAGGATAAATTTCCTTAGCCGCCGACACTTGATAGAGTTTGCGCGGATAAAATACTACGCTGAATCATTATGGAAACAAAGGCCGTCTGAAAGACTGAAATCCAGCTTTTTCAGACGGCCTTTACTGCTCAATCAATAAGGCTTACAACTCAATGCCTTTGAGTTTCGCCACGGTATTAATGTCTTTGTCGCCGCGGCCGGACAGGTTGACCAAAATCACTTGATCTTTGCTCATTTTCGGCGCATTTTTCACCGCCCAAGCAACGGCATGGCTGGATTCCAGCGCAGGAATAATGCCCTCGAAACGGCAGAGCAAGTCAAAGGCTTCGAGTGCTTCATCGTCTTTGGCAACGGTATATTCCACGCGGTTGATATCGTTCAAATGGCTGTGTTCCGGGCCGATGCCTGGGTAGTCCAAGCCTGCGGAAACAGAGTGCGTACCCAAGACTTGGCCGTTTTCGTCCTGCATCAGGTAGCTGCGGAAACCGTGCAATACACCGATGGGGGCTTTGCTGGTAATCGGCGCGGCGTGGTCTGGCGTATCCACACCCAAACCGCCGGCTTCTACGCCGACCAAGCGCACGTTTTCTTCTTCGATATAAGGGTAGAACAAACCGATGGCGTTGGAGCCGCCTCCCACGCAGGCAACGGCAACATCAGGTTGGCGGCCGATGGCTTCCAACATTTGTTCTTTGGCTTCATTGCCGATCACGCATTGGAAATCGCGTACCATTTCCGGATACGGCGCAGGACCGGCGGCGGTGCCGATAATGTAGAACGTATCGTCCACACGTGCCACCCATTCACGCATGGCTTCGTTCATCGCGTCTTTCAGCGTGCGGCTGCCGCTGTCCACGCTGACCACGTTCGCACCCAATAATTTCATGCGGAACACGTTGGGCATTTGACGTTGGATATCGTCCGCACCCATGTACACGTCGCAAGTCATGCCGAAGCGTGCGGCGACGGTGGCGGAAGCCACGCCGTGCTGACCCGCGCCGGTCTCGGCAATCACGCGTTTTTTGCCCATGCGGCGGGCGAGCAATGCCTGACCGATGGTGTTGTTCACTTTGTGCGCGCCGGTGTGGTTCAAATCTTCACGCTTCAGCCAGATTTGTGCGCCGCCCAAATGCTCGGACAACCGCGCGGCATGGTAAACAGGGCTGGGTCGGCCGACATAGTGTTTCAAATCATGGCGGAACTCTTCCCAAAATGAAGGATCTTCTTTCGCTGCTTTATAGGCCTCTGCCAATTCTTGCAATGCCGGAATCAGGGTTTCGGAAACGTACAGGCCGCCGTGTTCGCCGAAAAAGCCGTTCTCGTCGGGAGCGTAATAATTTTTCATGGGATTTTTCCTTGTTCGTTTTATGGTTCCAGACGGCCTGATTCAGTACAAGGCCGTCTGAAAGTAAAATTGTCAGCAATTATAGCCGTTTTCCATTCATCTTGTCGGCAACTAATTGAATAATAATATCAGTAGACAAAATAGAAACAACAGCGTACAGCTCGATGTTGCAACTAATGCCGTACCCAACGGCGGCGCAATATATTTTTCTTTGTTTTTGTTTCTCAGGCATAGTTTTAATACCAACATCCCCAGCCACAGCGCCAGCAACCACCAACCCAGAAAGTTAAACACAAGCAAAGCAATAATCAACTCATTGGTATTTATAGTGCTTACGTTCAAAAATATCCAATTAAGGCCGTTAACAGACATAATGACTGCAGAAATTTGTATCACATACAAAAGCGTTCCGCCCAACAATACCTTGATATGCCATTGTTTGGCCTTCAGCCACACTGAGACGACATTAAAAAGCCACCACAAAGCCATAAACACCATTAAAGAAATGTCATAACGGTCCATCGTCCTACTCCTGAAAAACAGTCAATCCAGCCATTTCAAAAAAAGCCCGATACGCCGCCGCTTTTTTCTCCAAACTCAAAGGATAGGCACGCGAAGTCGAAGGCAGGCGCGTCAGGGTCAACTCACGTCCCGCATAGGGGAACGGCACTGTTTCACCCGTCTTCGGCATTTTCATACCGCTGCCTTGAATCTCCAACAAAACTTCGGTTGCCTTGCCGCCGGTGGTGCAAAGATGGCGGCACTCGGGCATTTGCGCCAATACTGCTGCCAAATCGACGGTTTCTATCACTTTTAAAAACTTATCCGAAGCATTGCCATGTTCGCGTATTGCCTTCAATACGGTCGGACAGGATGCAATCCCTTTCTCACTTAAAAACGCTTTGATTTTATCGGCATCAAACGCTTTTTCGCCCTGCTTTTGAAAATGCGCCGTATCGCCGAAAAACACCAGCCCATACACACGCCACATATCGTTTTGAAAATTCGGATAATGAAACTGCATCGCGTGTTTTTCTTCTTTAGGCGGAAACGTCCCCATCATCATGACCGTTGCCTGCGGCGGCAACAAGGCTGCGAAGGGGTGGGACTCAACGATTGGCTCTTGCATATCTGTATTCCGGTTGTTTTTCATTCAAACAAATTTTCAGACGGCCTTTACTGCTTGAATAAACGCCGCCATTTTCTCCCTGCTCTTAATCCCGCCGGAGATTTCCACGCCGCCGGACACATCCACCGCCGCCGCGCCACTGATTTTTACCGCTTCAGCAACGTTTTCCGCCGTCAATCCGCCGGCAAGTATCCACGGTTTGCCGATATTGCCATGCAACATGGTCCAGTCGAAACTTTGTCCCGTACCGCCGTATTCGGTCGGATGATAAGCATCAAACAGCAAAGCGCGGGCATTCGGAAATTTGGCACAGGCCGTCTGAATATCGGCAGCGGACTGTACGCGCACAGCCTTCAAATACGGGCGGTCAAACCGACGGCAAAAATCATCGTCTTCATCGCCGTGAAACTGAATCACATCTATCGGCACCTGACGCAAAATCTCGCGGATGGTTTGCTCGTTTTCATTCACAAACAAGGCCACCACCGATACAAACGGCGGCAGGTTTTTCACAACCGCCTGCGCCTGCTCAATACTCACTGCCCGTTTACTCTTGGCGTAAAACACCAGCCCGATGGCATCCGCGCTCAATTCGGCAGCGGCCAGCGCGTCTTCAGGTCGGGTAATGCCGCAAATTTTGGTGCGTATGGTGTTCATGGGGATTGCCTTTTTAAACAGATAGGTCGGATATTATATAAGTTTAAGGCCGTCTGAACATGAAATATCAGGTTCAGACGGCCTTAAACTTTAAAATAAACATCAGCCGATAATTACTCATAACTTTGTGATTATTACCCTATTTTTAAACTGCCTATTTTTTCATCAAAATTAATTTATTCTTTATTATCAAATATCAAACCAAACTATCCACAATTGGATTCACACAAAATTTGGATAATGCCCGTTAATAAAAAATATTAAGGCCGTCTGAAAAATCTTTCAGACGACCTTTGATCCTTTTTACTCAAACGGTTTCTTCTGCCAATAAAACTTATCCTTTTTCAGACGGCCTTGAAATATATCGCCCTGTCCCAAAGCAAACACCAACGCGCCTGACAAATCCGTTCTCAACAAAGTAATGCCGTGCGCACGGACACGATTTTGTACGGCAATGGTCGGATGTTTGTAGGCATTGGCATAGCCGCTGGATGCCACGGCATATTGCGGCGAAACCGTATGCAAAAAGCTGCCCGACGAAGCCGTGCTGCTGCCGTGATGTCCCAATATCAACACTTGGCTATACAGCGCATTGCCGTATTTCTCAATCAAACCGGCCTCGCCCTTCACGCCCAAATCTCCGGTTATCAACAAGGCTTTGCCGTTTGCCACGACACGCAATACGCAGCTTTGGTCGTTATCTTCCTTGCCGGAGTTTTCAGACGGCCTGAGCAACTCGAAATCTACGCCGTCCCATTGCCATTTGTCTTCTTGGCAAAACTCTGCATTCGGATAAAACTCAGGTTGTCCGGCAAGCAACTTATCGGTACCGACAGCCGCTATACTTTGAAAACCACCGTCATGGTCAATATCATGGTGCGACAAAATCAGGCTGTCCAAACGGCGCACACCCATAGCGTTCAAACTCGGCACAATACCTGTTTGTGCCACTTGTTCCGTTCCCGTATCAAACAAAAGATTGCGGTTACGCGTTTGTATCAATACCGACAAACCTTGCCCTGCATCCATCACGGTAACTCTTGCCACTCCCTCCTCCAACTTGGCAGGATGATAAAACACAAAACCCAATAAAACCAGACATGCCCAAGGTTTTAAGCCCATTCCTTTAGGCAGCAATAACAGCAAAGCCGCCATTATCGCCAACACCAGCAAAGGCACAGGCGCTGCTGCGACGGCAAATTCAGGCGATACCGTAGCCAGCCATACCAAACCGCGTAAAGTATATTCCGCCAAAAATGCCGCTACCAACTGAACAAGTTCAAACGGGAAAACCGAACTCAGCAAAGCCAACGGCGTCAACACCCAAGAAAACCAAGGAATAGCCAGCGCATTAACCAACGGACTGAGCAAAGGTAACGAAGCAAACAAATAGCCTAGCAATACCACCGACAATACAGTTGCCGCCCATTGCCCCCGTACAGCCAAACGCCAACCCGACTCTTTCAGACGGCCTGATGAAGCCCAAATCAAAGCAGCAACCAAACCGAAAGACAGCCAAGTTCCCACGCCCAATACAGCCAACGGATCCAACAACAAAACAACAGCCAAAGCCTGCCACCACGCCGTCCAGCCCGAGCCGCCACTGCCACGCCACCATGCCCATGCAAACGCAGCCAACATCAACACACTGCGTTGCGTCGGCACAGAAAAACCGGCCAAAAGCGCATAAAGTAAAGCACCGGCAACACCGCCGGCCAATACCCACACACGCGGTTTCGCCGGAATCCACGGCAAATAACGGAAAATTCGCTTAATCAGCCAAGCAAACAATACCGCCACCATCGTCACATGCAAACCCGAAATACTGACCAAGTGTGTCAGTCCCAAAGGACGGAATGCCTGCCACAAAGGCGGCCGCAATGCCGACTGCTCGCCAATACTCAAAGCACGCATCAGCCCTATGCCGTCTGAAAACTCAAGATATTTTCCCCCTGTTCTCTGCCAACTCCGGCTGACCGCATCACGCATATCAGCCAAACCGAAACCGCCACCTTGCCGCACGAGTTTCCTGTCGCGCCCCAAAGTACCCATGCCATCGATACCATTGGCCAAAGCCCATGTTTCACGGTTCAAACCGCGCACATTCACTTCACCGATCACCGGCTTTACCCGCACCGGTACAGACCACCTGCTGCCCACCGCCCAATCACGCCGCTGATAATCCGACAACATCAAATCAAAAGCCTGCCCACGATCATCCCAAGCCCTTGCCGCAAACTGCACGCGCCGACCATCATCACGCGGCATATCCGCCACTTCAACCGTCAAAACTTTAGCCACCGCTTCCCCCAAAGGCCATTGACCAGCCAAAACCAGCCCGGTCCGCCACACTCCAAACGCCATGCCCATGCAGACGGCCAGCACCAACCAAGCCACAGCAAATCTTCGACACAACGCAAGCGTAACAATGATTACAGACAACCAAATCCACCATGACGGCACAAACGGCAACGCAAATGAAAGCACTACCCCCACCACCCAAGCAGGCAACACAAACCGCCACACCATGAACGTTTTCCCTTAAATTATGATTATTAGATATGTAATAATAAATGCTTTTAGTAGATTATGACAAACGCCAACCTGCATTAGCAGATAAAAGATAGGTTCAAATCATTTCAAAATCGATAGACGCAAAAAAGCGCAATCCGAAACAGATTGCGCTTTTTTATAAACTGGCACGCCCACGGGGAATCGAACCCCGGTTACCGCCGTGAAAGGGCGATGTCCTAACCGCTAGACGATGGGCGCTGAGATTTTCTGTGGCGCACCCGGAGCGATTCGAACGCCCGACCCTCTGGTTCGTAGCCAGATACTCTATCCAACTGAGCTACGGGTGCATCAAGAAAGATTTGAATTATAAAGAGAGGGCTATTTACTGTCAAGCGTTTTATTTGGAAAACTTACAGACAGCGTGTAAAATGCGCACTTGCTATTGAATTTACAGAGAATAAAATGTCAGATTTCGCACGCTGGCCGCTCTTATCCGAAGCATTTTCCCGTTTGGGACGGCCTGTGGTCGTGGTGGATTTGGAGACGACTGGTGGAAATTTCTATCAAGACAGGATAACGGAAGTCGCCCTTGTTCGTTTTGAGCAAGGACGCGCCACACATTACGAGCAATTGGTCAATCCTTGCCGCAGCATTCCCGAATTTGTTGCCAGACTGACCGGAATTCATGATGAAACGGTGAAAAACGCGCCCGTCTTTGCCGATATTGCAGCCGATTTGTTGCCGCTATTGCAAGGTGCAGTGGTTGTTGCCCACAACAGCCGCTTTGACTATACCTTCCTACGCCACGAGTTTGCCCGTATCCATACTGACTTTGCCGCACCCTCCCTCTGTACGGTTCAACTGTCGCGCCGCCTGTATCCTGAGTTTTACAAACACAGTCTCGACAGTATTATCGAACGCACCGGCATTCAGACGGCCAACCGCCACCGCGCTATGACCGATGTTGCCGCATTGTGTGATTATCTCGAATTAAGTCTGGCAGAAAAAAATCATCAACAATGGGACGAACACGTCCGTGTATTGATGAATCCGAAAATGTTGCCCATTTGGTTGCCTGATTCGCTTGCCCAACAGCTCTATGCCCTGCCCGACAGTTACGGCGTATTGGTTTGGCTTGACCATTTCGGCAAAGCCCAAGCCATTGAAGCACACGAACGCGCATACAGTGAAACCGCCACCCTGCTGCACAGCAAAAAACTGCCACCGTACATCAAAGCCGCAGCCTCTATCCGTTTTATTCCGGCAGTCGGACAGCTCCATACATTATGGCTCAAAGCCCAGACCATGCAGGAATACCAACTGATGCCGTCTGAAAAGTCCACATCGTTTTCTACCGTCCGCTTTATCGCTGACGAACACGGCAGCCTTCAAGCACGCATTGTCTTGTTAAACAGCGGCACCAGCAACTGGCGTCCTTACGGTTTGTTTGCCCACAAAAAAGCAGCCAAACGTGCTTTGACGCAATGGTCGCAAGAACACAAACTCTGCCCAGATTCTCTCAATATTTTGCCGACCAGCTACGCAAAAGGCGAACCCTGCCCTGTCGAGGCCGTCGGAAAATGCAATGGCAACTGCCGCCAGCCAAACGGTATCAAACATCAAAACCAACGCATTACCGAGCTTGCCGCCCTACTCCCCGTAACAGATTGGGGCAAAGCGCACGAAATTGAAATTACCGAAACCGACCCCCTGACCGGAAACAGCATCACCCTGCTCTGCGCCGGCGGCGCGTTGGCATTGCCTGATGGAAGCTGGTATTTCGACAGCAACCTGCCTCTGGTGATTAAAAACAAATTCAGGCAAGACAAAGAAAATATCCGTTTGATTGCTTAAAACAAGGCCGTCTGAAAACCAAATTTTCAGACGGCCTATTGTGAATAACTTGCCGCTTTATTCTCAAAACAAAACTGCCTAAATTTTAATCAGAACTTATTTTTATAATAGCAATCAAATACTAAACCGATTTATACACAAGCTGTTCACACAATTTTCAATGAAAGCTGTGTATACCCAGCCCAACGAGTAAACCATGAACAACCCTGAAATCATCTTCTTTGACATCGACGACACCCTCTACCGCAAATACACGGATACCCTGCGTCCTTCGGTTGCCCAAGCCATGCACGCATTGAAAGCCAAAGGCATTTTGACTGCCATTGCCACCGGCCGTCCGGAAGCCGCCATGCCTGCCAAAGTCAAAGCCTTGATTCAAGAATGTAGTATCGACATGCTCGTTACCATCAACGGCCAATATATTTCCTTTCGCGGTGAACCCCTGCAAAGTTACCCCTTGGACATTGCCGACATCGAAACCGCCATCAACCTGCTTGAACAACACAAAATAGACTACGCATTCGTCAACAACCAAGAAATTGCCGTTTCCTCCCATTCTCCGCGCGTTGTCGAAAGCTTATCACATATCCTGCCCAACTTCCTGACGGACAAAGAATATTTCCGTAAACAGCCTGTTTATCAAATGTTGGTCTTTGTGGACAAGGAAGAAGAAAAAATCCTGCAACCGCTGACCCAGCAACACGGCTTCAAAACCACCCGCTGGCATGAATATGCCGTGGACCTGCTACGCAAAGAAGGTTCAAAAGCACGCGGCATCGCCCATGCAGTGGAAAAACTGGGCATTGATATGAGCAAAGTAATGGCATTCGGCGACAGCTTCAACGACTTGGAAATGCTGTCAACCGTCGGCTTTGGTGTTGCCATGGGCAATGGCGAAGAAGCAGCCAAAGCGGTCGCACAATTCGTCTGTCCAAGTGTTGATGAAGACGGCGTATTGCGCGGCTTGCAAGAATTAGGCGTCATTTAAATTATCAAATCAAAAGGCCGTCTGAACATTTTCAGACGGCCTTGTTCTATCTACAAACTTTCTGCTTACTTCGGCAATACCAAAAAGCTAATCAGCAATTCTTTAAATACGAATCCAAACACACCCAAGCCCAAAACCAAGAAGAGCATGGCGATGCCGAATTTGCCGGCTTTGGATTCTTTACCCAAGTTCCAAACGATAAAGCCCAAAAAGATAATCAGGCCGCTCAGTAGGATTTTCATTGCCCATGAGGCGAATTCTGCTTCAGTCATATTCTTTCCTTGTATGATTCAGATGTGTGTTCATAAACTTCAGACGGCCTTATCGCAACAGGCCGTCTGAAATATCTTTTTTAAACTTATTTGTTCAAGACTTGCTTCAAATCTTCAATCAAATCGTCAACGTATTCCAAGCCGACAGACAGGCGCACCAATCCCGGGCGGATATTGGCGGCAAGTTTTTCTTCAGGCTGCATACGGCCGTGAGTCGTTGTCCACGGGTGGGTGATGGTTGAGCGCACGTCGCCGAGGTTGGCAGTACGGGAAAAGAGTTCTACGCCGTCCACGATTTTCCATGCGGCTTCCTGATCGGCGACTTCAAAACCGATGACGATGCCGCCGCCGTTTTGCTGTTTACGGATCAGTTCGGCTTGCGGATGGTCGGGCAATCCGGTGTAGTACACGGCTTGAACCTGCGGCTGTTGTTGCAGCCATTGGGCGATTTTTAACGCATTATCGTATTGTTTTTCCATACGCAGCGACAGGGTTTCCACGCCGCTCAACAGCTGCCATGCGTTAAACGGAGATATCGCCAAACCGCAAGAGTTGCAATATACGGCAACTTGCGTCATCAATTCTTCCGAACCGGCCAACACACCGCCCATCACGCGACCGTGTCCGTCAATCGCTTTGGTTGCAGAAGACACGGAAATATCCGCACCGTGTTTCAAAGGCTGCGAACCGACGGGCGACAAGAGGCTGTTGTCTACCACCAAAAGCGCGCCGATGCTGTGGGCCAGTTCGGCCAAAGCTTCCAAGTCGGCCACTTCGCCCAAAGGGTTGGACGGGGTTTCCAAGAAAAACAGTTTGGTATTGGGCTTGATTGCCGCTTTCCATTCGTCTACATCAACCGGCGATACATGGCTGACCTCGATGCCGAACTTAGTTACGATGTTATTGATAAAACCGACAGTCGTACCAAACAGACTACGACTGGAAATAACATGATCACCGGCTTTCAAGAAAGTAAAAAACGCTGCTTGAATCGCGGACATACCGGTCGAAGTGGCCACCGCGCGCTCTGCGCCCTCCAATGCGGCAATGCGTTTTTCAAAGGCAGCAGTAGTCGGATTGGCCGTACGGGTATAAGTAAAACCTTTGATTTTTTTAGAAAACAAATCAGCCGCATGTTGGGCGTTTTCCCACATGAAGCTGCTGGTCAAAAACAGAGCCTGATTGTGTTCATAATATTCGGTTTGCTCTTTGCCACTGCGGATGGCAAGCGTTTGAGGATGAAGTTTTTTGCTCATTTTTTTCAATCTACCGTATGTTTCGATGGGCGCAGTAAACAATACGCCTGTTTAATTTGTTAACATTTTGCGCTTATTCCTGTCATCTTTCAAGCAGGAGGCCGTCTGAACGGTTATTGATAAACCTGTCCGCCGTGCTTCAGCCAACCGTCTTCATGACGGCCTGCCGGATCATGATGCGTCCAATGGATAACGCCGCCCTGCTCCGACCATTCATATTCGCCGTAAAACGCTACTTTATCACCTTTTTTCAAGCCTTTGATTTTATCGGCCAAATCGATATTATGCGCCACCAAAAGCGTTTGACCGCTGGAAAGCTTCAAGATAAAGCGTTGATGGCGCGTGCCTTTGTTGTCATCCGGCAGGGTTTTCCATACCGTGCCATCGCCCTCAACCTGAATATCGCTTTGCTCGTTTTCAAACGCCTGTTTCAAAACCGCTTCGGCTGATTCTTTGCCCGAACCGATTTGCTGCTGAGCCGTATCGGCATTCTTTTTGCCCGCATTATTTTGTTTTTGAACAGCTTCTATTTTCTGCTGATTCTGCGATTGTACCGGCTGCTTGTTTTGCATTTTGTTATAGGCAAATACGGCAACCAAAGCAATCAGCAATACAATGATTTTATTTTTATTCATAACAATCTCAAAAAAAAAATGCCCGATTCTGCATCGGGCATATCAACTATTTAGAAAGGATATTTATCACGAAAACGTGAGCCGCTATTATACACGCTTCGTAAAATTTTAAGGGAAATTTACGCCAAAGGCCGTCTGAAACTTTTCAGACGGCCAGGATACTCAACGGCGGTATTTCATTTCAGTCTTCATATCGTCCAAAATGCGTTTGACGTTGTGTTCCAATACATCCTCCACCAAGCCCGGCGCCTGCTCGTTCAGCATTTGCTGCAACTGGTAAGTGAACAAGGCCATTTGTTTTTGCACGGCAATCCGAATCATGCCGTTGACCGCATCGGCCACATGGGGGCGCAAACGCTTAATCAGACGCTCGGTCAAATCTTTTTCAGAAACGCAGAATACCTCCCGACGGCCGATCGCTTGCGGGTTCAATACATTGATATGGACATTGATGGCCGGTTCTTGTTCAAGGCCGTCTGAAACCGCCTCTTCATCCGCTTCCGCATCATCATTTTCCGGTTTTTCAGTTTCTTCCACTTCAGGCACATCAAAATCTACGGCACCTGATTTCGGATTCAGTCTGACGGTGCGGGTTGATTCGATATGACGCTCTGAAGCCGCGGCCTGCAATGCCGATTGCGCGCTCAACCAGTTGTCCTGCAAAACTACCATCGCATCGGTTTCCACTGCTTCGCCCTCGTCGGCAAGGGCAGTATTGTGTTCCAGCTGCCAACGGTACAAATACTCTTCCAATACTTTTTCACGATTGTCAGCATCCAACTTATATTCTTTTTTAGGTGCGGTTTTGGGCGCAGCTTCGACAGCTTCGTCCGATTTTTTGACCAATGGTGCATGAGTCGGCGCAGTATTAAATTGTCGTGCCTGACGCAATCTTTCCAGGCGTTTTTCCCAATTCAGGTCTTCTTCCTCGAGGGCTGTGGGGTCAAGACGGTTGTTTTCCATAATAATCTCGTTTTTTCATTTTTATTGTGAACCGCATTCAAACCTAAAATCACTTGAAATACGGCCGATGGTTGGACATATCCGGCAAGCCGGTGCAAGCGTCACATTTTAATATTAATTCGCTATATAATCACTATTTTATTTAATACCCAAGGATACATCATGAGCAGCATCGAACAACGCCTCGAATATTTGGAAGAGGCCAACGACGCTTTGCGTATGCAAAACCACGTCCTCGCCACCGCACTCAAAGGCCTTATCCGCTCCCTGCCCTCCGACATGGCCAACGATGCCGTAGAATCCATCCAGCTTGCCTTTGAAGACGCGTTGGCGGAATTAAGCTATGAAGACAGTCCGCACACCGACCTCTTCCATGACGTAACCTACGCATTTTTCCGAGAAAAAGACCACTAATTTCAGCTAGTTTGTTCACAAAATTATGCTAAACTAAGACTTTATCCGTTAACATTTTATTAAGAAAGCACATATCATGAACATGAAAAAATGGCTGGCCACTGCCCTCGCTTGTTCCGCCCTTGCCCTGACTGCCTGCGGCGGTCAAAGCAACAATGCCTCTGCTCCTGCCGATAAAGTGTACCGTGTCGGCTCCAATGCCGAGTTTGCCCCATTTGAATCTTTGGATTCTGCAGGCAAAGTGGAAGGTTTTGACGTTGACTTGATGAACGCCATGGCTAAAGCCGGCAACTTCAAAGTCGAATTCAAACACCAGCCATGGGAAAGCCTCTTCCCTTCTCTGAACAACGGCGACGTCGACATCGTTATGTCCGGCGTAACCATCACTGACGACCGCAAACAAAGCATGCTCTTCAGCGATCCATACTTTGAAATCACCCAAGTTGTCCTCGTTCCAAAAGGCAAAAAAGTGACCTCTTCCGAAGACCTGAAAAACATGGCCAAAGTCGGCGTGGTAACCGGCTACACCGGCGACTTCTCCGTTTCCAAACTCTTGGGCAACGACAATCCGAAAATCGCCCGCTTTGAAAGCGTTCCCCTGATTATTAAAGAATTGGAAAACGGCGGTCTGGATTCCGTAGTCAGCGACAGCGCAGTCATTGCCAACTATGTGAAAAACAACCCGACTAAAGGCTTGGATTTCATCTCCCTGCCTGACTTCACCATCGAAAACTACGGCATCGCTGCACGCAAAGGCGACGAAGCAACCATCAAAATGTTGAACGATGCGCTGAAAAAAGTACGCGAAAGTGGCGAATACGACAAAATTTACGCCAAATACTTTGCTAAAGAAGGCGAAAAAGCCGAAGCAGCCAAATAATTCCGGTATGACTTCTTAAACTCAAGGCCGTCTGAAAACTTTTCAGACGGCCTTTAATCTGGTTAACGCCATTAAACGCAAGCACCCCCTATAATCCGCTTGTTTTTATCTTTCAAATGAAAGACACACCATGATCAAACCCATCATCCTCAGCCTCGCTGCCGCAACCGCTTTGGCCGCCTGCTCCGCTTCAGAAAAACAAGAATCTCCTAACGTCGGCGTGGCCAATCCGGCTTCTGAATTCTGCGTCAAACAAGGCGGCAAATCCGAAATCAAAAAAGACAAAGACGGTGGCGAATACGGTGTGTGCCACTTGCCTGACGGTACTGTTGTCGAAGAATGGGAATATTTCCGTCAACACAACAAATAATTGTTCAATCATAAAAAAAGGCCGTCTGAACCCAAGTTTCAGACGGCATTTTCTTTTAAACAGCGATTATTTTACTTCCAGTTTGGTCACGCCGCCCATATACGGTTGCAACGCAGCAGGAACATTAATACTGCCGTCGGCATTTTGATGGTTTTCCAATACTGCCACCAAAGTACGGCCGACCGCCAAGCCTGAGCCGTTCAAAGTATGCACCAAACGGTTTTTACCGTTTTCATCTTTGAAACGCGCTTTCATGCGACGTGCTTGGAAATCTTCGCAGTTGGAGCAGCTGGAAATTTCGCGGTAGGTATTTTGCGCAGGAACCCAAACTTCCAAGTCGTAGGTTTTGGTTGCGCCAAAGCCCATGTCGCCGGTACACAAAGTGATCACGCGGTATGGCAGTTCCAACGCTTTCAAAATATTTTCAGCGTGTCCGACCATTTCTTCCAGCGCTTCGTATGATTTTTCCGGATGAACGATTTGCACCATTTCCACTTTGTCGAATTGGTGCTGGCGAATCAGGCCGCGCACGTCTTTGCCGTATGCGCCCGCTTCGGAGCGGAAACATGGGGAATGCGCAGTTAATTTCAACGGCAAATCGCTGCCTGCCACGATGCTGTCGGCAACGGTATTGGTCAGCGTCACTTCTGCGGTCGGAATCAGATATTGCGTTTTCTTACTCTCATCACCGCCGCGGGTAACGTGGAACAAATCTTCTGCAAATTTAGGCAGTTGGCCCGTACCTTGCAGGGTCAGATCGTCCACGATGTAAGGCGTGTAATGTTCGGTATAGCCGTGTTTCAGCGTGTGCGTATCCAGCATGAACTGAGCCAAAGCGCGATGCAGACGGGCGATTTGGCCTTTCATCACGGTAAAGCGCGCGCCGGACAGCTTCGCACCGCCTTCAAAATCCAAGCCCAAAGGCTCGCCCAAATCAACATGGTCTTTGATTTCAAAGTCAAATTCGCGCGGCGTGCCGACTTTGCGGACTTCAACGTTTTCAGTTTCATCTTTACCGGCAGGTACGCTTTCATGCGGTAAGTTTGGAATGGTCAACAACCATGCGTCCAATTCTTTCTGAACGGCATCCAAATCAGCGGCCGCCTGCTCCAAATCCACTTTGATTTGAGCAACCTGATCCATTGCAGCTTGAGCCTCTTCGTGTTTGCCCTGTCCTTTCAACGCACCGATTTGTTTGGAAATACTGTTGCGTGAAGCCTGCAACTCTTCTGTTTTCACTTGAACGGCTTTGCGTTGTTCTTCCAAAGCGTTGAAACGCGCGGTATCAAACTCGTAACCGCGGGTGGCCAAACGTTCGGCAACTGCGGCGGTATTGCTGCGGAGCAATTGGATGTCTAACATTGTTTTCTCTCGTTAAGATTCAGAATGGCATTATTGTAAACCAATTTAAAGATATTTTCACAGCGACAGGCCGTCTGAAAACAAAAAACGCCCCTGCAAAAAGCAGGAGCGTTTTTTAAGAATTTTGGCACGCCCACGGGGATTCGAACCCCGGTTGCCGCCGTGAAAGGGCAGTGTCCTAGGCCTCTAGACGATGGGCGCGTAACCGAAGCGCGAACTATACAGAAACCCTTTTCTTCTGTCAACGCCTTTACTGCATTTTTAAAGATACTGCCGATTTCCGTATGTTATTTTCCCTGTATAATGCCGGTTTTAATAAAAAGGAAAACTCGCCATGTGGTTTAAGCAAATCAGTTTTTATCCGCTCAACAAAGACAAATTGCCCGAATTGGAAGTTCTTGCCGACAAATTGGCGCAATCCGAATTTGCCCATTGTCAGGGTTTGGACTGGTTTAGCGAAGGCTTTGCCACGCCGGTTTCCTTTTCGCCCGAGCTGGTTTTCCCTGCCGATTACACTTGGCGCGTTGCTCTGAAAAAAGAAGAAAAAGTCCTGCCTGCCGGCGTCATCCGCGATATTTTGGATGAAAAGGTTTTGGAAATCCAAAACAACGAAGCGCGCAATGTCGGCCGTAAGGAAAAACAAGAGCTGAAAGAACAGATTACTGACGACCTTCTACCCCGTGCCTTTACGCGCAGCAGCCGCACACAGGCGATTTTCGACACACGCCACGGTTATCTTTTGGTCAACAATGCCGCATCTGCCAAAGCGGAAAATATCCTGACCAAACTGCGCGAAGCCTTGGGCGGTTTGGAAGCAGCACTGCCCAACACCAAACAATCGCCCTCCTCCCTGATGACCAGCTGGCTGCTGCAAGGTCACTGCGAAGGCGGTTTTGAATTGGACTGCGATTGCGAACTCAAAGGCGTGGGTGATGTTGTTCCGGTCGTCAAAGTTTCCAAACAAGACCTAACTGCCGATGAAGTGGTACAACACGTCAAAAACGGCAAAACCGTTACCCAACTGGGCTTGGTATGGCGCGAACAAATTGCGTTCATCCTTACCCAAGACTTTACGCTCAAACGCATCCAGTATCTGGACGTTTTGCAAGAAGAAGCCGAAAGCAACGGCGACGATGCCGCCAGCCTCGCCTTTGCCTCGCAAATCCTGATGACCGAAGCCATCAGCACCATGTTGGAAGAACTGGTTTCTTATTTGGGCGGCTGGCAAGAATAATTTTTCAGACGGCCTTTTGATTGGGAAATATCAAAGGCCGTCTGAAATATAAATAGAAGTATCAGAAAGGATGTCATGATGTTGGGCGCAGTCATTGGCGATATTGCCGGATCACGATTCGAGTTTGACAACTACCGTCATACCGATTTTGACATTTTCAGCCCCGACAGCGACTTTACCGATGACACGATTTGCACTGTTGCCATTTCCGATTGGGTTTTACAAGGTTGTAACGATAATTTGGCCTCTATTTTGCAAGGCTGGTGTAGGGCATATCCCTGTCCGAAAGGCGCATATGGCGGCCGCTTCTCACAATGGATAGAATGGAAAGATCCAGAACCTTATAATAGCTGGGGCAACGGCTCGGCCATGCGTGTTTCTGCCGTTGGTTGGGCATTTGCCACATTGGAAGAAACCCTGCATTTTGCCGAACAATCCGCCATCGTGACGCACAACCACCCAGAAGGCATTAAAGGTGCGCAAGCCGTAGCCGCCGCCATCTTTTGGGCGCGTACCGGTATAGGCAAAGCGCAAATCAAAGAAAACATTACACGACAATTCGGCTACGACTTGAGCCAAAGTTGCGACCAAATCCGCCCGTATTATCATTTCAACGAAAGCTGTCAGGAAACCGTACCTCAAGCGATTACCGCCTTTCTTGAAAGCGATGATTTTGAACATGCCATCCGACTGGCAGTTTCCCTGGGTGGAGACAGTGACACCTTGGCAGCCATTACCGGCAGTATTGCCGAAGCCTACCATGGTATCCCTACCGCCATGCGCGAACACGCTTTAGCCATATTGCCACGCCGTATTGCTGAAACCCTGCTGACTTTTGAATCCCAATATCAGGCCGTCTGAAACCGCCTGCAAAAAGGAATGAATGATGAAATACCTCGCCCTACTCCCTATCGCCTTCATGCTGGGTACGCCTGCCATTGCCGAAACCATCAATCCTTATCAGGAAAAAGGTTGCGCTTATGATGGCGATGTCGGCAAAGACGGCAAACCGTCTGGTAAAGGTACATGGAAATGCCAAGACGGCCGCAGTTATGTCGGCACATTTAAAAACGGCAAATTTGACGGCAAAGGCGCATATACCGTTTCCGGCAACCGCGAAACCTTTATCGAACCTTTCTCCTCCAATAGCGCCAAATTGCGCAATATGACACTGGAAGGCATGTTCAAAAAAGGCAAGGCGCACGGAAACTTTACCGCTTCTCAAAACGGCACACCCGTCTTCATCATGAAATGCGAAGACGGTATGATTAAAGAAGTCAAACTGCCTAAAAAATCTGCTTCAAAAGCCAAATAAATACCCTTTCAGACGGCCTTATCCATATTTCAGGCCGTCTGAAACATCAATTAACAAGCCTGCCTAAAGGCTGTTGTGTTGATTTTAAAGAATTTCCAAACAACCCTCACCCCAGGACAACCACCATGAGCATTAAATCCGACAAATGGATACGCCGCATGGCCGAAGAACACGGCATGATTGAGCCGTTCGAGCCCAACCAAATCAAAGAGGCCAACGGCCAACGCATCATTTCCTACGGCACATCCAGCTACGGCTACGACATCCGCTGTGCCAATGAATTTAAAATCTTCACCAATATCAACAGCACCATCGTTGACCCGAAAAACTTCGACCCGAAAAACTTCGTTACCGTCGAAGACGACTGCTGCATCATTCCGCCCAACTCCTTTGCACTGGCGCGCACAGTCGAATATTTCCGCATCCCGCGCAACGTCCTGACCGTCTGCTTAGGCAAGTCCACTTACGCTCGCTGCGGCATTATCGTCAACGTTACCCCGTTCGAGCCCGAGTGGGAAGGCTACGTTACGCTTGAGTTTTCCAACACCACCCCCTTGCCTGCCAAAATTTATGCAGGCGAAGGCGTGGCCCAAGTCTTGTTCTTTGAAAGCGATGAAGTCTGCGAAACTTCATACAAAGACCGCAACGGCAAATACATGGGTCAAACCGGTGTTACCCTGCCTAAGACTTAATATACAAAATGATAAAAGGCCGTCTGAAGTTTCAGACGGCCTTTTATCATTTCATTTAGAAACGGCGTTTCAGCTTGCAAGCCTGCAAGATATGAACGGCGAGTTCTTCCACAGATTTATCCGTTGTATTGGTAAACGGCACTCCGTGGCGTTTGAACATATTTTGCGCATCAGCAATCTCGCTGCGGCAAGTATCGATTTTGGCATAGGTCGAATTAGGACGGCGCTCCTGACGGATAGCCTGCAGACGCTCAGGCTGAATGGTCAAGCCGAACAGCTTATCTTTATAAGGTTTGACCATACGCGGCAAATCGGTTGATTCCAAGTCATCGGGAATCAATGGATAGTTTGCGGCGCGGATACCGTATTGCAGAGCCAGATAGAGACAGGTTGGCGTTTTACCCGAACGGGACACACCCATCAAAATCACATCCGCTTCCTGCAGGTTTTTATCGCTGACACCGTCATCATGGTTGAGCGAGAAGTTCACTGCTTCCATACGCGCATCGTAACGCTTGGTATTGCCGATACTATGATGGCCTCGTTCGGCAATCGTTGCTTCAACATTCAATTCTTTTTCCAGCAAACCCAAGAACGTTTCAAAGAAATCAATATGGAATGCATTGGATTTTTTGATGATTTCACGGATTGCATCATTTACCACGCTGACAAAAGCAATCGGACGATCGCCAAACTGTTCGGCTGTCTTATTGACCTCATCCACTACGGCCAACGCTTTTTCAGACGTATCGATAAATGGATAAACATGGCGCTTGAACTCGACATTGCCGAATTGGTTCAACAGGGCTTCACCGATATTTTCGGCGGTCAGACCGGTGCGGTCGGAAATATAGAAGACTTGGCGTGGAGCTGTCATAGTGAATCCTTCTGAGGGTAACATTTCAGACGGCAATCATAGCAGTTACAGCCTTTGCAATAAAGCGATTCCCGGTAGATTACACAGGATTACAACAAATTTGAACAAATTTTAAATTAGAATAAAATTTTATTTTTTTAGATTTATTGGAATTATATTCCACATTTGCAAAATAAATTTCGATTCTTAAATTTATTAACTTATTTTGTTTTCCATATTTAACAAGAAGATAACACGTAAAAACATGAATCTGATATTCACATTTCAGAGGGCTACACGTCTGAAAAGCACAATATCACAGACGAATTTGTGATTTTTAAAAAGATAAAACACATGACAGCCATCAAACGAATGGCT
>NZ_JBQCTZ010000040.1:0-23684 GCF_051963715.1 Neisseria sp. P0001.S005
GCATTGGCAGCAGCCATTGCCCAGCTGAAAACTTTGGACTACCTTCGTTCGCAAAAAAACAAGTAATGTGGGTTCATCAAGAAAAAGCACAACGAAATGTTGTGCTTTTTTATTTGCCTGAAGATAAGCAGCTTGGCATTGAAATGTCGATAGATGAGTAGATGGAGACCTTTGCAAAATTCCTTTCCCCCAACAGCCGAAACCTAAACACAGGTTTTCGGCTGTTTTTGTTTCGAATATCCACTGATTCTACTCAAATACCCCCTTAATCCTCCCCGGACACCCGATAATCAGGCATCCGGCCGCCTTTTAGGCGGCAGCAGGCGCACTTAGCCTGTTAGCGGCTTTCAATAGGTTCAAACACATCGTCTTCAGATGGCTTTGTGCACTCACTTTAATCAGTCCAAAATAGGCTGCCCGGGCATAGCGGAACTTCCGGTGTAACGTACCGAAGCTTTGTTCGACCACATAACGGGTTTTCGACAAATATCGGTTACGTTTGGTTTGCACTTCCGACAGCGGACGGTTGCGGTGGGCTTTGCGCATAATGCCGTCCAACAACCGATGCTCTTTCAGATGTTGCCGGTTTTCCTCACTGTCATAGCCTTTGTCGGCATAAACGGTCGTACCTTTGGGCAAACCTTCCAATAAAGGCGATAGGTGTTTGCACTCATGGGCATTGGCAGGGGTAATGTGCAGTTTCTCGATATAGCCTTCCTCATCGGTACGGGTATGTTGTTTGTACCCGAGTTTGTAGAGGCCGTTTTTCTTGATCCATCGGGCATTGCTGTCTTTACTCGGTGTGGTTTGGCCGCTGACTTGTCCTTCCTCATCAACTTCTATGGCCTGGCGTTGTTTGCTGCCGGCGGTCTGAATAATGGTGGCGTCAATGACGGCGGCGGATGCTTTCTCTACTTTTAGGTTTTTTTCGGCCAGTTGGCAATTAATCAGTTTGAGCAATTCGGACAGGGTGTCGTCTTGCGCCAGCCAGTTGCGGTAGCGGCATAAGGTGCTGTAATCGGGGATGCTCAGTTCGTCAAAACGGCAAAACAGGTTGAAGTCGATGCGGGTGATGAGGCTGTGTTCGAGTTCGGGATCGGAGAGGCTGTGCCATTGGCCGAGCAGGACGGCTCTGCACATGGACAACAGGGGATAGGCGGGGCGGCCGCTGTGGTCTCGAAGGTAACGGGTTTTTTGACGATTCAGGTATTGTTCGATCGGTTGCCAATCAATCACTTGATCCAACTTCAATAGTGGGAAACGGTCGATGTGTTTGGCGATCATGGCTTGGGCGGTTTGCTGAAAGAAGGTGCTCATGGAAAATCCCCTAAATGTCTTGGTGGGAATTTAGGGGATTTTGGGGAATTTTGCAAAGGTCTCAGATGGTAAGTTTGAAATCGAAACGGTAGAACTGGCTTTTATGACTAAATTGTTGGTGGATCATTATTGAAGCAGTTAGCCTTGTGATTCATTTAAAATAACCCCCAATCTTTTTATCCTAAAAAATAGATTAGATGAATCCTAATTTATTGCAACCGCAATAGAATTGAATTTATCAATATTGAAAATATTAGTGTTTTTCTGAGCTTGCATACAAAAAAGACCGTCTGAAAACCTGTTTCAGACGGCCTTTAAACCATTATGACGGTATCTGTTTATGATTGGTCGATGGTTTTATCCAGTCCTTGGGTCAGACCGTTGATGTCGCCACCATTCAGTCCTAACTCTTTCAAGAGACCGTCAACCAATGGGGCTTGGCTGCGGTAGCGCAGGGCGCTGTTGACCATTTGGTCTGCAAGGCTGGCTTGTGTGGTTTGGCCGTCTGAAGCACCTTCCGCGCCGTTTGCACCACCGGCAAAGCCACCCAGACCATTGACTTGCAAAATCTTGATGTCTTCGATTTTTTCCATTGGGCGGACGGATTCGCGGATGATGTCAGGCAGGTGTTTCAAGAGGGCAAGGCGGACTTGCATTTCAACCTGCTCAACGCTCAGCACGTTAGCGGCTTCGTTGACGGCGCGGGTACCTTCGGCGTCAACTTTATATTGTTGCTCTTGCGCTTGCGCCAACAGAATTTTGGCATCGGCCTCACCTTTGGCCTGCAGGCGTTGTTTCTCAGCTTCGGCTTCGGCGGCAATACGCACGGCTTCGGCTCGGTCTTGTGCAGCTTGTTTTTCGGCTTCAGCGGCGACGGTGAGCGAAATCGCATCTTTTTGCGCGGCTTCTTCAGCGGCAATCAACTCAACTGCTTTGGCACGCTCGGCGCGTTCGGTTTCGCGTACGGTAATCACGCTTTCTTCTTCACGAACAGCTGCGGCACGGGCTTTGTCGGCTTCGGCTTTGGCTTCGGATTCGGCGCGTGATTTTTCGGCAACGGCGATGGCGCGGTCTTGTTCGGCCAATTCGATGGCTTTGCGGCGTTCAACCTCCGCTTGCTCAACGGCTTGGGCTTTGCGGATGTCTTCGTTTTTAATGTCGCGTTCGGCGGCGATACGTTTCAAATCCACTTCGCGTTCGGCGGCAATTTTGGCTTCTTCCGCTTCACGTTTTTTCTGAGATTCTTGTTCGGCAATGCTGGCCTCTTGTTCGGCACGGCGGACGGCAATCTCACGCTCTTGTTCGAGTTTGGCGTATTCTTCCTCGCGCGAGATTTTCAGGCGTTGCTGCTCGGCTTCGAGGTTTTTGGTTTTGATTGCCAAGTCAGTGTCTTGTTCGATTTCGTTACGTTTTTTGCGGCGGCCTTCGATGGTTTCGGTCAGTTTGGTCAGACCTTCCGCGTCAAAGGCGTTTTGCGGGTTAAAGAACTCAAAACTGGTTTGGTCGAGGCCGGTCAGGGAAACGGTTTCGAGTTCGAGACCGTTTTTAAACAAGTCTTCGCTCACGACTTGTTGTACTTTCTGAACGAAATCAACACGTTTTTCATGCAGTTCTTCCATCGCCATTTCGGCGGCAACAGCGCGCAGGGCGTCAACGAATTTACCTTCGACGAGGTCTTTCAGCTCATCGGGAGACATGGTTTTCATACCCAGCGTTTGTGCGGCGGTCGCAATGCTCTCGGCGCTGGGTTTAACGCGGACGTAAAATTCCGCCATTACGTCAACGCGCATACGGTCGCGGGTAATCAGCGCTTGTTGGGCAGCGCGGCGCACTTCAAGGCGCAGTGTATTCATGTTGACGGGGATGATTTCGTGCAATACGGGCAGCACCATCGCGCCGCCGTTCATGATGACTTTTTCGCCACCAAAACCGGTGCGGACAAATGAGACTTCTTTGCTGGCGCGGCGATACAGACGGGTCAGGATAAGGCCGAGTACAAACAGCGCGACGAGTATGACGCCGGCGATGATGCCGATGGAAACTAAGTTCATGGGTTTTCCTTTCTTGTTGTCGATATACCCTTGAGGGGCGTGGGTTCAGACGGTTTTTTTAGGGTTTGGGGTCGTCTGAAAAAGTTAAAAATTTGGAGTTTTAAAGGTAGGTCGGATTCTTGAATCCGACAATTTCGGTTATGTGCAATACGGCTGAAGCGGAACAATTCGTCGGATTCAAGAATCCGACTACCAAACTGAAAAGTTAAAATTCTTGATTTTCGGCTTCAGCTTCTTCCACTTCAGATACCTCGGTTTCAGACTTATTTGTTATTGTGGATAATGAATCTGATTCCTTAAGCATTTCATCTTGCAGCTTCATAAATTTCTCAGCCATGCGAACATTCATCCCAAATGACATAAAAATTATGGCATTTATTGCAAAAATAACTGAAGCTATAGTTAAAAATATTGCTACCCCAAATTTACTTCTAGCATAATACTCTATTGCATTTAACATAACATAAAATGCAACTGTACCAAAGAACGCATATATCAAAAGCCATAAAGTTAATTGAAATTTCCTTTTTATTGAACTATCTGCAGACTTTCTATAATCAAATCTTTTAGATTCTTTTGAATATTTAAGATAATAGAATCCTGAAGAAAAATATTTTAGAGTCTGACTCGGGTTATTCATACTCAAACAATAAGTAATCTCATCTGAATTAAATCTTCTTTCTCCGGAAATTAAGGCATAACCTTTTTCAATTAAAAAAGGATGTGGCTTCTTATTACTATTTTTTGCCTCCTCTATTAAATGTATTAATTCTTTTGCTTGTTCATATTCTTCTTTTCTTTTTGAGAATTTATTTGAAAACTTGAATCCTGAAAACAATTTTCGCAATATGGGATAAATAAATATTGATACTACAGCGGCAATTTCAGACATCCTGCTTAGCGGATCTCCCGAAAAAATATTTTTAATATCCTCAATTAAATTAATATCCATAAACACTCCCAATCATTACATAATCCCATCGGTCTCTATATGTTCAGATGACCTCAATCCACCAAGCTCCCGCTCGGATTCAAAATCGCTTTAAACGTATTTCCCTCCAGCGACACCAGCAACACCGCGTCGCCCTGTTTCAATACTTCGTCGGAATCCGGTTCCGCCATCACATAATGCTGTTGACCATACACATCCTTCACCCGTACCTGCGCCGCGCTGCCTGCCCGTGCTTCGCCCAGTACCACCGTGCCGATGCGTCCGATTAGACTTTCCTGCGAAACGGCGGTGGTTTCGTCTTTGGGCATGATTTTGTACAGTCCGCCCGCCGTCAGGCGCACCAGCGGCAGGGAAAGAAACCAGACGATGACTGCTGCCAACGTGCCATTCAGATAACTGCCGAATACAGTGGCAAAGGCCGTCTGAAACAGATAACCCGTCAGTCCGTATACGGCAAGAAATACCACCATCAACATCAACACCGGAATACGTCCGACATACAGCCAGCTCAGGAAACGCATGAATATGCCTGCATCCGCCACATCCAATCCGACTTCGGCGTGCGCGGTTTCGGTCAGACTGTCGGGCAACAGGTTGTCCAACCAGTCGCTGATACCGCCTGCCAGCATGGAAATGACTTCCAACACACCGAGCAAAACCATCAGCGCAATGGCAATGCCGAAGATTTCAGTTTCGGGGGCGTTGATTAAATTCCACATATTGCATTTCCTTATTCTTTTTAATTTTCAGACGGCATATATTTTATTTTAAAGTTAAGTCGATTGGATATGGATATTTTTATTAATTTGTCGTAACTGACAGGATTTTCCCAATCCGGCATCTTTTTGTTATTGAGGTGTGTATGGTTTTCTTTTTTTCAGACGGCCCCGTGAAGATAGAGGCCGTCTGAAACCGAGATTTTCTCAATATGGCTTATGATTTCGCTTTCAATGCCGCCAATCTTTCGGCAATGCGGTTGTTGCGGCTTAAGTCTTCCAGTTCTTTCAGCTTTGCCAACTGCGCCGCATCGGTGCTGTTGTGTACCGAGTTTTGGCGACCCATCACACGGTCGAAAGCATTGCCGCTTTTTTCGGCATCACGGGCGATACGGTTGAGGTCGCTGCCGTTGCCTCCTGCCGCTTTGCCTGCGCCCACGCTTTGCTGTGCGGCACGCCAATCTTGCAACTGCTGCTGCATCTCGCGTTTTTTCGCCTGCAAGGCGGCGATAAAGCCTTCGAGCTCTTTTTCTTGTGCGGCACAATCGGCAATGGTATTTTCCAAGATGGGCAGACGCGCTTCGATGTCCATCTGTTCGGCGATACCTGCTTCGGCAAGGTCATCGCGACCGGCATCTACGGCGGCTTGCAGATTGGCATCGATGGCTTCGTGACGGTTGCTTTCATCGGCCATTTTCTTGGCGGCAAGGTGTTTCTGCGCCAACACTTTGCCTAACTCAGCACGCACTTCATCTACTGCGCGCTCAATTTCGCGGATGCTTTCGTTCATTACCGCTTCAGGCGCAAGGTTTTCCGCCGCATCAATCAGGGCATGAAAACCGCCACTTACCAGACGGCCTACTCGGCGGGATAGGGTTTCGCTCATTTGGATTTTCCTTTCACTAAAATGTGTTTGTTTCATTTGGTATGGCGGCAGTCTTAAACTTCATTTGCCTGCTGCACAATCTTCGCCAGTTTCAAAGTATTTTCAAGCTGTTGCAACACGGTATCGTCATATGCCGCGCCTTTGCCGGTTACGGCGAGTTGCAAGATGCTGTCGGTGAGGCGGACGATGCGCCACATCAATTCGCGCTCGTATTTTTTCAAATCGTCGAGGTTGGCTTCTTCAGGCAGGTCGGCGGCAAGCGTTGCGCCTAAGTCGGGCAACTGCTCAAACAAACGCGCCACGATATGCGAATGCACCCCCGCCTGTTTTTCAGCGTGCAAGATTTCGTGTTTTGCCGCTTGGAAAAATTGCTCCTGCGCCGTCAGTGCAGAGCCGTAATCGCGTGTCTGCGTATGCGCCAAGCGCGCCAGCTTGAGCAATTCGCGGATTTTTTCAGACGGCGTATTCGCACCTTCGATTTTAAGTTCGGCAATAAAATCAGCATCTTCCTGAGTGATGCGCACACTAATTGGGATACGGTTCGTTGCATTCATATTCGTTCGATTTGGTTTGTATTCATTTGAATACAAATATACAAGATGGGATTCTGAGGCGCAATACTTGAAACCGTATATTTATGTAAACATCAGGCCGTCTGAAACTTGATTTTCGGTTTTCAGACGGCCTTTTCCTTTATAATCCGTACATTATTTTCATACACACAGCAGGTTCCCCATGTCCAACAAACCCACACTCCTTCTCGTTGACGGCTCTTCTTATCTTTACCGCGCCTATCATGCTATGGGGCAGAATTTGTCTGCGCCCGATGGTGCGCCGACTGGGGCGATGTATGGCGTGTTGAATATGCTGCGCCGGCTGCGGGCGGATTATGTGCACGACTATTGCGCGGTGGTGTTTGATGCGAAGGGCAAAAATTTTCGCCATGAGATGTTCCCCGACTATAAGGCGACGCGTCCGCCGATGCCGGACGATTTGCGCCCGCAGGCGGAAGCCTTGCCGGATTTGGTGCGCCTGATGGGCTGGCCGGTATTGGTGATTCCGCAGGTGGAAGCGGATGACGTTATCGGCACTTTGGCTAAGATGGCTAGCGAAGCAGGGTGGAACGTGGTGGTGTCCACCGGCGATAAGGACATGGCGCAGTTGGTGAACGAGCGCGTGACGCTGGTGAATACGATGAGTGGCGAAACGCTGGACATTGAAGGCGTGAAGGAAAAATTCGGCGTGCGCCCCGACCAAATCCGCGATTATCTCGCGCTGATGGGCGACAAGGTGGACAACGTGCCGGGCGTGGAGAAGTGCGGCCCGAAAACCGCGGTGAAGTGGCTGGAAGCCTACGGCTCGCTGGCCGGAGTGATGGAACACGCTGCCGAAGTCAAAGGCAAGGTCGGCGAAAACTTGCAAGCCGCTTTGGAACAACTGCCGCTGTCGTATGATTTGGTAACGATTAAAACCGATGTGGACTTGCACACCGAGCTTTCAGACGGCCTCGAAAGCCTGCGCCGCACTACGCCTAAATGGGCGCAACTGGTTGTCGATTTCAAACGCTGGGGCTTCCGCACTTGGTTGAAAGAGGCGGAAAGCCGTATGCGCGAAGCGCAAAACACTGATTTGTTCGGTAGCGAGCATATCGGCGAACAAGCCGCATTGGCGATGGAAACACAGCCTGAAAAACAACCCGAACTCGCTCCAGCCCCTGAAAAACTGGATTATCAAGCCGTTACCACCGAAGCGCAGTTTGCCGCCTTGTTGGACAAACTGGCTCAGGCGGACAAAATCGGCATCGATACGGAAACCACGTCATTAGATGCGATGAATGCCACGCTGGTCGGTATCAGCATTGCGTTCCAAGCAGGCGAAGCAGTTTACATCCCCGTAGGACACAGCCTGACTGCTGCGCCGGAACAGCTTGATTTACAAGACGTATTAGGCCGTCTGAAACCGCATTTGGAAAATCCCGCCCTGAAAAAAATCGGGCAAAACCTCAAATACGACCAACATGTTTTCGCCAACTACGACATCGCCCTGAACGGCATTGCCGGCGATTCCATGCTCGCTTCCTACATCATCGAGAGCCATCTCGGACACGGTTTGGACGAATTGTCGGAACGCTGGCTGGGCTTGGAAACCATTACCTACGAATCGCTGTGCGGCAAAGGCGCGAAGCAAATCAGTTTTGCCGATGTCGCCATCGGGCAGGCGACCGAATACGCCGCCCAAGACGCCGATTTCGCCCTGCGCCTCGAAGCGCACCTGCGCGCACAGATGGATGCCAAACAGCTTGAAATGTATGAAAAAATGGAGTTGCCCGTTGCACAAGTATTGTTTGAAATGGAACGCAACGGCGTACGAATTGACCGCGCCGAACTCGCCCGCCAAAGCGCAGAACTCGGCGCCGAGCTGATGAAGCTCGAACAAGAAGCCTACGCCGCCGCAGGCCAGCCGTTCAACCTCAACTCGCCTAAACAGCTGCAAGAGATCCTGTTCGACAAAATGGGCATCCCAACAAAAGGCCTGAAAAAAACCGCCAAAGGCGGCATTTCCACCAACGAAGCCGTACTTGAACAGCTCGCGCCTGACTATCCATTGCCCAAAATCATCCTGCAAAACCGCAGCCTGGCGAAACTCAAATCCACCTACACCGACAAACTGCCCGAAATGATTTCACCCAAAGACGGCCGCGTGCATACTACTTACGCCCAAGCCGTCGCCATTACCGGCCGCCTCGCCAGCAACAACCCCAACCTGCAAAACATCCCCATCCGCACCACAGAAGGCCGCCGCGTGCGTCGTGCCTTTACCGCACCGCAAGGCAGAGTCATCGTTTCCGCCGACTATTCCCAAATCGAGCTGCGCATTATGGCGCACCTTTCCGGCGACAAAACCCTGATTACCGCGTTCCAAAACGGCGAAGACGTACACCGCCGCACCGCCGCCGAAGTATTTGGCATCGCCCCCGAAAACGTCTCGTCCGAACAACGCCGCTACGCCAAAACCATCAACTTTGGCCTCATTTACGGCATGGGCCAATACGGCCTCGCCAAATCATTGGGCATTGACAACATTTCCGCCAAAAACTTTATCGACCGCTACTTTGCCCGCTACCCCGGCGTCGCCGAATACATGCAGCGCACCAAAGAACAAGCCGCCGCGCAAGGCTTCGTCGAAACCCTGTTCGGCCGTCGCCTCTACCTGCCCGACATCCACAACAAAAACGCCAACGCCCGCGCCGGAGCCGAACGCGCCGCCATCAACGCCCCCATGCAGGGCACCGCCTCCGACCTCATCAAACGCGCCATGATAGACGTTTCCCGTTGGCTTTCATACGACCTCCTGCAAACCAAGCTGATTATGCAGGTGCATGATGAATTGCTGTTGGAGGTACCCGAAGCCGAGCTGGATTTAGTCAAAGAAAAACTGCCGCAGATTATGGCGAAAGTGGATGAAGGGATGTTGAACGTGCCGCTGGTGGCGGAAGTGGGCGTGGGGATGAATTGGGAAGAGGCGCATTGATGCTTATATGAATGAAATGCCGCCTGAAAATTTCAGACGGCATTTCATTCAAGATATAATTCAAAATATACTAAAATTTATTGTTGTATCACTAGTCTCTAGTGTTTCAACATCTAGTTCTAATATTAATAATTGACTATGATCATCAGACTGATTTATATTTTCTTTCCAATATCCATCGCTTCCCAAACAATAACTTTCCTTTTGGTCTAAAATAAATTCTTGTTTACAAATTTCTCCAATTGACTTCTTTGTACGAAATGATTGGGTAACATAGTGTTCCAATCCAGATATAACATGCGGTTCCGTTAACCATTTCCATTCGTTATTTATTTTATGGCCAAATCTACAATCACCAAGATTAAAGCTTTGTGTTTGGAAATTTTCCTTATTAACAATTAATATATGTAGAGATGCTATTTGATTTGGCAATTTGTTTGGCATGCCTACCTCTCTGACATATGATTCCTTTGCATGTTGCAATATGCTTAAAATATTTCGATTTTCTGAATATAATTCTTTCGCAATAACCTCTAAAATATATTTAATAAAATTTTGAGATTCAATTTCTTCCTTTGCATCCCCAATTATAAATACATAGCAATTAGAATAATTACAAAAAACACCATAATCGCTATTACATTTTCTATCTTTCCCTTGATAACTTCTCCAAATTACTTTCATTATAATTCCAATATTCTGCGAATCTTATCTTCTACATTTGGATATTCATCTAATTTATATAAAAATAAACCTTCATTATTTAATATCTTAAGTTGCTCTTGAATAAATTCTATAACATTATTATGTTTAGATTTAAACTTAAAAAGTTCTTCGTAAATTTGGTTTCGCCCATCTAACACAATCAAGATATCCTCAAGATCTTTACTTCCAAGAATGTCTCTATTACCTCTATTGTTGTATGCTTCAAATTTGGTTGCTAAAAAATAAATTGGGTGAATCAATTTAATTATAAATTCATCTAATGGATAATTTTCAGCCGTTTCAAAAGCTATCGGATACCATTTATTTTCAAAACCTAAAATAGCGTTTGTTGGCATTAAATCTATTAAGATATTCTCTAATTTCATTCTGCATATTGGTCCTTCCTCATCTTCTAAGCCAAGCTCTTTAAATCCGCAACTTTTCAATTCTTCTTGAAAGTGTCTGTATTCACCATGTGTTAATACAGAAATAATCAAGTCTACATCTTCTGTACTGCGAATATCTTCTTGACTTACATCATCTACAAATAAACAAGTTGTACAGCCTCCTACAAAAACAATTTTTTCTCTTAATGAAGGTGTTAACTTCGATACTACTTTTTTCAGCATATCAAAATGCAATTTACTTGCCGTATTCATCATTTTCCCATAAAAATATCTTTTAATTGCTCAAATGCTACTTGCTTTTCCCTAGGTGCATTGAGCCTAATTGAATCTACCAGCACTAATAATTCATATAACATAGGATCTTTTGCTGCAGCATATGGAACTGTTTTATATAGTGGCTCAATAGCATCCCCTACTACCGTACCATTAGCATCTTCCCATACCATCGGAAGTTTTTTGCTTGATATGATGTTCTCATACAAAAAAGGTGATGAATATGAAATAGGTATTCCTCTAACATTACCTATTTTTTTTATAGGGAAAAAAAATCTCAATGCAGGAATTACGACATTCAGGAGATCTTGTGTATTTACATAGGGTATTCTATCTCGAATCAGTAGCAATTTTAAATCAATACATCTTTTTAATGAAAGACTAATTTGAGATTTGCTAATACCTGTACTTTTTTCCAATGATAAAAGTGAATATTTATTCTCATCGAAAAGACTATTGAAATCTATTTTTGAATATAAATTTTCAATTTCACCATAATACTTATTCAAGTAATAGTTGTTATATTTTGATTCCTTATTTTTATAAATAATATTTAAATAATACTGCTTCTTCTGCTGTTCAGTAAGAAATTCCGATTTCACCATTTTTTTGTTTGTAAGGTCAATTTTTTCGTAGTAGGAGAGACTAAATATTTTCAATAGTAGCAGAATATCTTGACTTTTCATGATAAAAACTCCTTGATTTTTTCAAATTATAAAACAGAAATATTTTTTTTCCTAGGAATTAGGAAAAAAATTTTCAGTAAGCCTGTTGATAACCTGTGTATAATTTACTTTATAAATTTTAATAAATGTCTTATTGTTTTCAATAAATCCTACTGATTTTTCCTCTTAATCCCGTTTATATCAGCTACCTTAAAGTTAAAACTATTAAACTGGAACTACGTATGTATATCAACACGAATATGGTAATGCTTAATGTCTGAGGCCGTCTGAAAATCCTTAAACATTTTCAGACGGCCTTTTTCTATTCCGATTTTCTACATTCTATTCGCCGTATGCTTTTATTCTCGGCCTTTTATCTCTTTTTTTCATGAATAATGTTGCCGGTGTTACAATCGGCATATTCTTATTGTTATCAAACAGGTGTTTCATGCAGTTTTTTGGCCTGCTTATTCCTATTATTATCGGCTATTTTGCTGATGAGATGTTCACCGGCGTGATTATTGGGTCGTTGTTTTGGCTGGTTGCTTGGTCGATTGCCAAACAGCGTCAAGAAGAGCGTTTGGCTGAATCTGCTACGGCAGGCGACAGGATGCAAAAGCTGGAGCAGGAAATCGAGCTGCTGAAACAGCGTTTGTCGGTGTTGGAGCATGAGGCTGTCCGTGATGAGGCGAAGGTAGGGCAGGGGCTTGAGGTTTGGCCTGTTGCCGATGTTCAGACGGCCTCTGAGCCGCTTCATGTCCGGGTTGAGTCTGAAGCGGAAGCTGCGCCTGTTAAGCAGAAAATTGAGGAAGCGTTTGCCCCTTCTTTTTCTATACCTATTGATTCTGTACCTGCCAAGGCTGCTGCTTCGCCTGAGCCTGTTGTGGAAGAAGTTGTCGAGGCGGTTGCTCCGGTTGCTGCTGAACAAGAAGAGCTGCCTAAGGAAGAGGTTGTTGTTGCTTCGATGCCGTCTGAAAACGAAGAGGCTCCATCGCGTCAATTCGTTATCCATAAAGATAAGGTGGAAGGAGGAGAGTATAAGTTTTCCGACAATCCGATTGTTGCTTGGTTCTTGCGCGGTAATCCGCTGTTGAAAACCGGTATTGTGGTGCTGTTCCTCGGCTTGGCGTTTCTCTTGCGCTATGCCTCCGAGCGGGTTCATGTGCCGGTGGAGCTGCGTTATCTGACTGTGGCAGGCGCGGGTTTGGCGGCGGTAGTCGGCGGCTGGAAGCTGCAAAGCCGTAAGCGTGAATATGGCTTGGTGTTGCAGGGTTTCGGCGTGGCGGTGATGTATTTGACGGCGTTGGCGGCGTTGAAACTGCATCCGCTGCTGCCTGTGTCGGTCGTGTTCGGGTTGATGGTGGCGATGGTTGTGCTGATGGCGTGGCTGGCGGTAAGGCAGAATGCGCAGATTATGGCGCAAGTTGCTTTAATCGGCGGTATGGCCGCGCCTTTGCTGACTTCAGACGGCAGCGGCAATTATTTGGTGCTGTTTTCTTATCTCGCCCTGCTCAACGGCGGTGTGGCCGCGATTGCTTGGTTTAAGGCATGGCGTCCGCTGAACCTGACGGGCTTTGTCGCTACTTTTGCCATTGCCGCGCTGTGGGGCATGCGAAGTTATACGCCGCAACATTTCTCCACTACCGAGCCTTTCCTGATTTACCACTGGCTGCTCTATACCTTTATCGCGTATCTGTTTGCACGTCGTAAGCTGACGGAAAACAGTGAAGACGGCGTTACGCCGATTGCCGACAATGCGACTTTGGAGGAGATTGGCAACAGTATTTATACACACGGCCTGCGCGTGCATGTCCTCGACCATACTTTATTGTTTGGCACGATGGCGGCGGCATTCGGACTGCAATACCGCATGGTGGAGCATTGGCCGTCTGCGGATGCGCTTTCCGCATTGGGTTTTGCCGCTGTTTACGGACTGGCCGCGCTGCTGCTGAAACGTCAGCAGGGGCTGTATATTTTGCGTCAGGCGTTTTTTGCGTTGGCGGTGTTGTTCCTTACTATTGCCGTTCCGCTTTATTTTGAACCGAGCAATACGGTCATTTTGTGGAGTGCCGAATCCGCACTGGTTTATTTCTTCGGTTTGCGCCAACAGCGTCCGCATATCCGTTTGGGTGCGCTGATGGTTTATCTCTTGGCGGCACTGATTCAGTTGGGCAATTATCAGGGCTTCGGCACGGATACCGTTCTGGAAGGGCAGTGGTTTACAACGGTTGTGGTGTTGCTTGGCGGAGCAGCGATTTACTTGCTGTGGTATTTCTCGCGTCGCGAAGGTTCGGCGCAATGGGAAAAATCCGTTCAGACGGCCGTGTTGTCTGCCGCCTTGCTGTACATCTCTATTTTGCCTTTGCTTTTCTTGGCCGACCAAGGCAGCATTGTCGCTCTTTCCGCTTTGGCGGCGGCGTGGGCATTCTGCCGGCGCAAACATGAGCCGAATGTATTTATCACATTTGTCTTGGGCAATGTATTGTTCGCCCTGTTGCTGCAAGCCGGTATTATTTATGAATCCCAAGGCTTCCTGAGCCATCTGTACCTTATTGCCGCTACGCCTTTGCTGTTTGCGGCTGCCTACGCGCTGCAATATCCGCGTGTGCCGGTTGCAAGCGAAAAGCCGGAAGGAAACGAGGTTTACTTTGCGCAGATTTCAGGCTGGATCATCCTGCTTACTGCGTTGGCAACAGGCAGCTACGCCCTTTATATGCAATGGACAGGCGAGGAAACCCTGTTTATCGAGTTGTGGATGTGGCCGATATTTGCCGGCTTGCTGCTGTTTGCAAAACGTTTGAAATGGGAAGAGTTGCTGCAGGCAAACTTGGCATTCCTGCCCGTGTTTGCCATGCATTTCGTCTTCTACCATACCGAACACGCATGGACAGCCGCCGCAGCCTTGCCGCTTGTGGCCGCCACCGTGTTGAACTTCATTATTTTGAACAACTATCCGCGCCATGATCTGATTTGGTTGCACAAACTCAATATCACGATACTCGGCGTACTGTGGACGCTTTGGACGGCGCTGTATGTCGGCGAGCGTTTTTACGGCGTTTGGGCGCAGCTCTCATGGCTTGTCGTGCCGCTGGCGATGTGGATTGTTTTCCATACGCAGCGCCACCGCGAATTTTTCAGACGGCATCAAGCCATTTATCAGCATTTTGCTATGCCGTTGTGCGCCCTTGCCGCTGCCTGTTGGATGCTGTGGACCAACTTTTCCACTCCGTTCCAACCTTCACCATTGCCGTATATTCCCGTGCTTAACCCATTGGAACTCGTCAGCGCCGGTATGCTTTGGTTTGCCCTGAAATCCCTGCCTGAAGCCTTACCGCCCGAGCTTCGCCGTACCACGGCAACCGCAGTCGCCGCCTTGGCATTTATGCTGATCAGCGCAGGCGTGATGCGCGTATGGCATTTCTACGACGGCATCACTTGGCGTCTCGACATCATGCTCCAATCCTTCGGCCTGCAAGCCAGCCTCTCCGTCGTTTGGGCAGTAACCGCCATTATCTTGATGGTACTCGGCAACCGCCACAAACAGCGTTCCTACTGGATGACAGGCGCGACGCTGATGGGCGTCGTGGTCGTCAAACTCTTCCTGATCGAGCTTTCCAACAGCGGCGGTATCGAGCGCATTGCCTCCTTCATCATCGTCGGCTTGCTGCTGCTTCTGGTCGGCTGGTTTGCACCCGTTCCGCCCAAAGCAGAGAATGATGGCGAACCTAAAGCCTAATCATTAATCCCCAAAAGAAGAAGGCCGTCTGAAACCCCATTTAAGTTTCAGACGGCCTGAGACCTTTGCAAAGGATGGTTGAACAAATTATACATTATACCCGTGCAGAAAACGTGCTGCTTCATTGTTCCATTTGACCAAATGATCGCCTTTGGCCGTCAGGTTTTCAGCACCGCGCTCGCCCAAGATAATCTCGGAAGACTGGCGTTTGCCTGTTTTCAACGCAATTTTGGTCGGCAGGTTGTCACGTAGGCGGCCGCTGAGTGTTTTCGCATCGGGGCGTTGCGTTGCCAATAACAGATACATTCCTGCGGAGCGCGCTTTTTGTGCCAGCCGTACCAAATGCCCTTCTGCGTCACTGCTGACATCGATAAGGTCGGCCAGTTCGTCAATCACGATAACAACATATTTTGGACGGGCGTGCTGTGGGACTTCTGCAATATCCTTTGCAGCGTATTCGTCCATCAGGCGGTATCGTTTATCCATCTCGTCAGCAAAAGACGACAATATTTCAGCAGCTTCTTCCGCATCGCTGACTATGCGCCCCTGCCATAAATTCGGACGGTCTTTGAAGGCGGCGAAATCCGCAGAAACTTTGCAATAACACACGACGATTTCCGTTTCATTCTGAGGAGCGAGTTCGAACAGGGAAGCCAGCATTGAGCGCACCAGTACCGATTTCCCAGCCCCCGTTTCCCCGCCTACCATCACATGCGGCGCGGTGGCAAAATCTTGAAACACGGGTTCGCCGCGTTCGTCCAAACCGATACACACTGGCAATCTGAATTGCTGTGCCGATGCGCGGTATTGCTGTAAGGCCGTCTGAAACTCACTTTGCCCGTATTGCCGCCAAGTGTCTTGCGGGCGCAGGATATTGATGTGCCATGTATTGGCTTCGCCGCGTATGCGTCCGCAGCGCATTTCGTCATCGCCGATGCCCAATTCGGAGCAAATTTGGCTGTGGTATTTTTCCAAATCCACATAGCGGTCAAACTGCACGCGCAAGCAGTCATAGCGCACGCCGCCGTATTCAGGCTGTATCGTACCGCCTTTGCCGACTGTTTTGTCCAGTGCGGTTTTGAGTTTGATGCAGGTTTGTTCTTCCGTGCCGGAAGCGGCCGGGTGCAGGCTGCCTGAAACGGCAGGGGCAGCACCGTCCGAACCACTGCCCCGGTGTTGCGCCGCCAAGCCGGCCAGTTCGTCAAAGAATATTTTTTTGGCTTCCACGATGCTGCCGTCACAGTAGTCCAAGGCTTTCCGGTAACGTTCCTCCAGCAGTTTCGCGCCGTTGTGCCACGCCAGTTGGATATAGGCAAACAAGTGTTTTTTGGTGAATTTCTGTTCCGGCACTTCATCAAACATGCGCTGGCTGATGTAGGCGAGCCAAAATTTTTCTTCGCCTTTTTTGCCGTTTTGATTAAAGCAAGTGTTGAACGATGCGATTTCCAAACCACCGTCCATGCCGGGTTTCTTTTCCCAATCTTTGATATTTTTGGTTTTGGCAAAGCAGAAGGCGATGCACAGCCGCGCCCATTCATGGTTCTGCATTTTAGGCAGCACGCCGTCGCTTTCGAGCCGTTTTAGGATTTTGGCCGCTTCGCCGCTGGATTTGATATGGGTGTTTTCAGTCAGCGTTACCCAGTATTTGTCATTGCAGATTTTGTCGTCGTCCAATTCGTACATGGCGTTTCCCTTTATTCAAAATAGGCGTGCGGGGTAACGGTAGCGCATTTTCCGCCGCCTTGCAGGCTTTGAGAACGGATAAGGTAGCTTTTGCCGATGCGCCCCTGTGCATTGAGCTTTTGATAGACATCGGAACTGATTTCGGCACTCTGCACCAGAATAATCACTTGGCGGTTTAAATTCATCCAGTATTGCACTAGGTTGTTACAATGGCGCGTGTCCAAAGATGTGAGCGGGGTATCGACCACGAAGGGGACTTGGTAGTCGGTAATTTCAGCCAGTGCAGCAATCAGGGTCAGCACCAGTATTTTCTTTTCACCGTGCGAAAGCGGCTGGAAGTCGATGGCCGTGCCGTTTTGGCTGTACAGCGACAGGCTGCCGTCTTCGCCGATTTCGATATCGCCGATTTGTTTGTCATGGGCGATTTTCTTGTGCAGGCTGCTTACGGTTTTGCGGAATGCATCCAGTTTGCTGCGGCGCAGTTGCACGGCCAAGTCGTCTATCAGACGGCATACGGCTTCGGCGCGCTCGGCCTTTTGTTGTTTGGGCAGGCTGTCTATCAGTGCCTGTTGCAGGGTTTCCCATTCGGTTTTCAGGCGGTTGGCTTCGGTTTGGCTGCGCTCGATGCTGTTTTGCGCGCCGCCGAGTTTTTGGTTGGCTTCGGCCAGCTCTTTCTGAACGCGCTCCAATTCTTCGCGCAGGCGGTCGGAATCGGCAAGGCTGTCTTCCTGCTGTTCGTAGCGGCGTTTCAGCTCGGCCAGTTTGGTTTCCTGACGGTTTTTCTCTTTGTTTAGGCTGCCGAGGTCGTTGTCAGGCGATGTGATGCGGGCGATGTTGTCGGAGGCCGCCTGAAAGCCTGCATCGTCCAAGTAATTATGCTGCATGGGGTCAGATGCATCTGGCGGCAGTTTATCGAACAGAACGTTCCATGATTCGTTCAGAGCACGTTTGAGCAGTTCGTCTTTCAGGATTTTCGGCGTCAGTAGTTCCAGCGTGTTGGGATTGGTGGAAAACGCTCGCCAGAATTCTTCCAACCGGTGCGCGTTCTGCTCTTTGCCCTGCTCGTGCAGCAGGCGGCGGTAATCACCGTGAAGCTGCGTTTTCAGGGCGGCGATATCGTTTTCAGGCAGTAGGGCAAGCGGCAAGGCTAACAAGGCTGCCTGAATGCTTTGGTTCAGTTGGGCGGTTTCGGTTTCGCACTGTTCGATTTGGGCAATCAGCTCTTTGGAATGCTGCGTGCTGCCCGCGCCCCGCAACCGCATCTGCAAGTCGTCCTGCCGAGTTTCGGCTTCCTGCTTCTGCCGCTGCCACTGTTGCAGGGTTTCGGTATGACGCGCCAACTCTTCAGAGGCAGCCTGAAAACGGCGTTCGGCTTCAGAAAGCTGCTCTTTCTGCCTGCCACCCGCCTTTTCGCTGTATAGCTTCTGCCCGTATTCCCTCACGTCTGCCTGCAAGACTTTAAGCAGGTCGATGCCCAAAAGTTTGTTCAGCGCACTGCTCATCCAGCCGCCTGCGCCGAACTGTTTGGCAATATTGACCAGCTGTTCCCCGTCAAAAAAGAAAAACGTGGAATATTCGGACGGCAGGCCATAATCTTCCAGATAATCTTGGATTTCTTCGCCCGAAATGGGTTGCAGGCTGCCTTTGTCGGACGAATACAGCATCAGTTCGTTAAACTCTTCCCGATAACGGCCGTGATGGTCGAAATGCCATTTGCGGACGATGCGGATGCCCTGTTCGTCGAACGTGCCGGTTTTCATCAAATCCATTTCTAACACCATCTCGTAGGATCTAGCCATTTGGGCGTCGGCTTCCTTGTACAGCGACTGACTGATGAAGTCATGGTATTTGAATTTGCTGTCGCCCAGTCCGGCGCGTTGGAAATTGGCAATCGCGTCTTTGTCGTACAGGCACAGGTAAATCGCTTCCAGCAGCGTGGTTTTACCGTGCCCGTTTTCCGCCCCGACCAAAATCAGGTTTCGCCCTTTTTCAGGTGGGGGAAATTCAAATTCGGCTTCGGCGTAGGATTTGAAATTTTTCAGTTTTATCCGTTTGATATACACCTTATTCCCCCCATAAATCCTGTTGTTCGAAGATTTTGTCCAGCTTCTGCTTCATGCCGCCGTATTTGTCACCCTTGCGCCGCACCTGGCGCGCCCAAGCAAGAAGCTCCGCCGCCGCTTCCATTTTGACATTGTGTTTTTTGGCGGCCACTTCCAGCAAATGGCGCGCGTCGTGGTCGCGCCACAGCAGTAGGTCGGCAATTTGTGCTTCGGTTTCCGGGTTCATCGTCTGTCTCCTTGTTTCAAAATATCTTCCGTCCAAATCTGTTTGATTAGGTCGATTTCGTCCTGCGAAATCAGTTCTTCGCCGAAAGCAGCCTGCACTTTTAGCAGCTTCGCCAGCATTTCCTGCCGCGCCGTTATGGTGAACGGGCCGGGGATGTGTTTGCCGCCTTTGAACGTAAGTTTTCCGTTGCGCCGTTCGGCCTGGCGGTATTCGGGTTTGTTGCGGATGTCCACCAGCCAGTCGCGGTATTCAATTAACGGTGCAAATTCGGTTTTCCCCGCATCCACAAATCCTTGCAGGCTTCTATCTTTATTGACCACCGTACACGTCCAACAGCCGAAACGGCTAGAGTTGGTGCCACAGCCAGGGGCTTCTTCCTGCGACAGTACAATCGGGCATTCGCCGCCAGCGGCTTCGCGGTAGAGCTTGATTAAATCGCTGTGTGCGCCTCCCCAGGGCGGGTCGTTGGCAGCAAGGAATTCCCACACGTCGTCGGTACTCAAATCGACAATCGGTCGGTACACCAACGCGTTTTTCAAATCACTGTGCGGGGTCAGATTGCTGTTTTCCAAGTTTTGGTGGCTTTCGATACTTGCTTTGCGGGTGGCAGATTCGTCTTTGCGCACGCCCAGTACGATGATGGCTTTGCCGTTTTCGTTTACTTTTTGCAGGATGTAGCCGCTAGTAGGCTGGATTTTCAGGCGGTCGGTGCACCAGCGCATTGAGCGGTTGGGCGTGGGGTAGCCTTTGCCGATGAGTAGCGTCCAAAAGGTGTCCTGCAATTTCGGCACGGTGATTTCGCCGCTGATGGGCAGCCTGAAAATTTCAGCGGCACGCAGAATTTCTGCCAAAGATTGGCGCATGTGTTTCACTACCAGCGGGCTTTCCACCAGCGTGTCGTTGGAAATGAAGAACACCTGCCGCGTCCGCAGCATCGGCGGCAGCGAAAGCAGCATGTCAAACACCAAATGGGCGACAAGGGTGCTGTCCTTGCCGCCTGAAAAGGTAACAATCCAAGGGTAGTTCTGTGTTTCGCTCAAATATTCTTCAGTGATGTTTTGGCGTATAGCGTCGAACGGGTTGGCAGGGTGTATGGGTATTACGGTCATTTTTATACATATTTCTTATTTGCACCTAAAACAGGTGCATGCGTGATTGTACCTAAAATCGGAGCGCATGAGAAATATTCGTTTGTCGGTACACTCTGCCGAACACACCTATTTGCGACAACTCCTTATCCGCAGAAGATTGGATTTGGGGTTGTCGCAGCGTGCATTGGCGGAACGGATGAATGTGGTGCATTCGTTCGTAGGAAAAGTGGAAACAGGTGACAGGCGGCTGGATATCTTTGAGTTTATTGATTATTGCCGCGCATTGAATTGGCAACCGGAGGAGGTATTGCAAAGTTTGCAGAAGGAAGCGGTATGAAAGATTTGGCAACATTATTAAAATATGCGGAACAATTCCGCAGCCTGCATACAAGTTTTACACAAGCAAACAACCGTGCCCCGCATAAATTCATCCTTCTATACAGTTTATGCCTGCTGTATGAATCAGGCAGCCTGCACACAGAAAAAATTGATTTTTCGGATACGCTTTTGGAAGAATGGCAGGCAATATTCAGACAGCAATGGCAGCGGTGGGTGGCAAACGCATACCACCAAGAAAATTTCGGCATGCCGCTCTACCACATGAGGACCGAGCCGTTTTGGTATTTTTGTGTCAAACCTGGTATGGAAGATGCATTCGAACAAAAAAACCGCATGAAGGCTTTATCCAGCCTGCGTCAAACTGTTTCGGGCGTAGAAATCGATGCACTACTCGCACGGCTGCTTCGGCAGGCCGAAACGCGGGTGGTGCTGCAGGATGTGCTGTTGGCACAATTGTTTGAAATCTTATGAGCAGGGAAACGAGTGAAATTTAAAGTGCAGGCTGCTTTTTCATCGCCCCAAAAGCAGCAGCCGTAGGTCGGATTCTCGAATCCGACATTTTCCAACAGCGTTTTTTTCGGAAACGATAGACGCGTCAATGTTTTTGTTGGATACGAGTATCCAACCTACATTTCTACTTCTGGATTCCCGCCTGCGAGGGAATGACGGCGGAGGTTTCGGCAAAATTGCTCCTCCCGTTTTCAGACGGCCTCTGCCATCTCCCTTCTACATCTCTTCCAATTTCGCAAACTTGGTGTCCAGCTCTTTTACGCCTTGTTTGCCGAAGTTGATGGTCAGTCGGGCGGATTCGCCTTTGTCCACGGCATCGATGATGACGCCGGTGCCGAATTTGGCGTGGCGGATGTTTTGTCCGATGCGGAAGCCTGCGTAGGTTTGCGGCTGTTTGTAGTCGTCGATGATTTTGTCTTTGGGCGCGGCGGTTTGGCGCGGGCTGCCGTAGCTGTCGAAGGCGGGTTTTTTGACGGACAGGTAGTGCAATACTTCGGGTGGGATTTCTTCGACGAAGCGGGAGACGATGCCGAATTGGGTTTGTCCGTGCAGCATGCGTTGTTGCGCCATGGTGATGTAGAGGCGTTTGCGGGCGCGGGTGATGGCGACGTACATGAGGCGGCGTTCTTCTTCGAGGCCGCCGCGTTCGGCAAGGCTCATTTCGCTGGGGAAGCGGCCTTCTTCCATGCCGGTGAGGAAGACGGCGTTAAATTCCAAACCTTTGGAGGCGTGGACGGTCATCAGTTGGACGGCTTTTTCGCCTGCGCCTGCTTGGTTTTCGCCGGATTCGAGGGCGGCGTTGCTCAAGAAGGCGAGGATGGGGAAGGCGGGGTCGTCTGAAATGTTGTCGGGCAGGGTTTCAAAGTTGCTGTCTTCGGGTTTGAACTCGATGGCGGCGTTGACGAGTTCGTCGAGGTTGTCGAGGCGGTCTTGGTTGTCGCCTTTTTGGGTTTTGTAGTGTTCGGTCAGGCCGCTGTCTTTGAGGATGCCGACGATGATTTCGGACAGGGGCATTTGTCCGACTTGGTTGCGCAGGGCTTCAATGAGGCGGACGAAGGCGGCGATTTTGGTGGCTTTTGCGCCGGCATTGCAGGCTGCCTGCCAGAGGGTGATGCCTTGTTCGTTTGAGGCCGTCTGAAGGTTTTCGATGGTGCGTGCGCCGATGCCGCGCGGTGGGAAGTTAATCACGCGCAAGAGGGCGTTGTCGTCGTCTGGATTGACGGCAAGGCGCAGGTAGGCGAGCGCGTGTTTGATTTCTTGGCGTTCGTAAAAGCGCAGGCCGCCGTAGATTTTGTAGGGGATGCCGCTGCGGAACAGGCTTTGTTCGATGACGCGGGATTGGGCGTTGCTGCGGTAGAGGACGGCGATTTCGTCCAAATCCCAGCCTTCGCGTTCGAGGGCTTTGGTTTCGTCCACGATGAATTGGGCTTCTTCGAGGTCGGTAAAGGCGGAGTAGTAGCGGATTTTGTCGCCTGCTTCGGCGTCGGTGCGCAGGTTTTTGCCGAGGCGTTCGTCGTTGTTTTCGATAACGGCGTTGGCGGCGGCGAGAATGTTGCCGACGGAGCGGTAGTTTTGTTCGAGTTTGACGGGCGCGTCGATGTGGAACTCTTCCATCAGCGCAGTCATGTTGCCGACGTGTGCGCCGCGGAATCGGTAGATGCTTTGGTCGTCATCGCCGACGGCAAACACTGCCGCGTTGCCGCCCGCCATGAGTTTGAGCCAGGCGTATTGCAGTTTGTTGGTGTCTTGGAACTCGTCGACTAGGATGTGGTTGAAGCGATTTTGGTAGTGCTGGCGCAGGATTTCGTTGTTTTGCAGCATTTCGTAGCTGCGGAGCATGAGTTCGGCAAAATCGACCACGCCTTCGCGTTGGCAGATTTTGTCGTATTCGGCGTAGCACTCAATCATGCGGCGGGTGTGCGGATCGGGCGCGCTCAAGACGGAAGCGCGTAAACCGGATTCTTTTTGCGCGTTGATAAAGCCTTGCAGCGAACGCGGCGCGATGATTTCTTCGGCGATATTGAGGCTTTTGAGCAGGCGTTTGATCAGGGAAAGCTGGTCGCCGCTGTCGAGGATTTGGAAGGAGGAGGGCAGGCCTGCGTCGCGGTGGTGCAGGCGCAAAAAGCGGTGGCACAAGCCATGGAACGTGCCGAGCCACATGGCGCGGACGTTGACGGGAATCATCGCGCCCAAACGGGTCTGCATTTCTTTGGCGGCTTTGTTGGTAAACGTTACCGCCATAATGCTGTGCACGCTGGCTTGCCCGCTTTGCAAAAGCCATGCGATACGCGTGGTCAGTACGCGTGTTTTGCCGCTGCCTGCGCCAGCCAAAACGAGGGCGGATTGCGGCGGCCAGGTTACGGCGGAGAGTTGTTCGGGGTTTAAGCCTTGCAGCAGATTGGGGGCGGATTCGTTGGAAAACATGAAGAGGCCGTCTGAAAATAAATGGGAATGCGATATTTTAAAGGAAATACAAAAGGCCGTCTGAAAAGATGTTTCAGACGGCCTTTGTGTTGGAAGCCGATTAGAACGG
>NZ_JBQCTZ010000041.1:0-23549 GCF_051963715.1 Neisseria sp. P0001.S005
GATACCAAACCGGCTTCACGCAGTAGCGCTAATTGGCTGGACATTGCCGCTTGCGGCAGTCCGGATGATTCAGCCAATTCGGTTACATTGTGCGGCCTTTCATGTAGTTTGCACAATACGGCGAGACGGTTGGGATTAGCTAGAAGTTTAAGAAAAGCGGAGGCTTCTTCGTAGGGCGGTTGATTGTCGGCAATGGTCATTTTTCACGCTTTTCGGCAAATGAGGAGGTCGAATTATCAGCCATAATGTCCTCGGCAGCAACTTTCGGACGGCCTTTGCTTAATGGTTCCATGGCATTTTGGCCAGCAGGCGAGCCATGCCGCAGAATCCGGTTAGTCCGGCCGTTAATAGGCCTGCGCCGACCATTACGTCTATCAGATAAAACCAAGGCGATACCAGCCAACCTGCCAGCACACCCAACAGAATCAAACTACCCGCTATGGTTTGCACCTGTCGCATGATGTCCGGTGCGGCACGGTCGGCAACAATAGGAAGCCCTGCAGCTTTCCATGCCTGTAAGCCGCCTTCTAAAATATAGCATTCGCAGCCTTGGCCAAGCGCTGACAATATTGTTTCAGCCCCTGCTGTACGTTTGCCGCTCAGGCAATAAAAAATCAGGCACTGGGCTGTATCATCGGGCAGTTTGTCTCGCTGCTGTTCAGGTGGAAGGGATAATGCACCGCCAATATGCCCGCCCCGATATTCGGCTTGGCTTCGGATGTCCACTGCCAACGCGCCCCCACGGATTTTTGCCATTGCTTCGGAAGGCGTGATTCGCGGGAGTTGTCCGACCGTACTCATGTTTTGCCTTCGTTATTTTTTGTTGATGCGGCAGGTGTTGATGCCCAATAAGCTGTACAGCGCACAGTTGCCAATCAGTGCTGTACCCAGAGGGACGATGCCCAGCCAACCCCACCAGCCAATTTGTCCGGTAGCGGCTGCAGCGATTAGTACTACACCGATAACAATACGGATTACGCGATCCAAAGTACCCAAGTTTCGTTTCATTTTATTGCTCCTTGTTTAAGAATGGATTGTCTACAAATAAACACATATAACAAAAATCATATATGAGAAATATTATAGCTTTAAAGATGACTTTGTCAAATGGTTTACAGTAAAAGTGTAATGAATATTTGCATTGTATTTTTTAAACGCACAAATAGAATCAATCTCCAACGGTATGGTTAAATGTAAAAATACAGCCTGATATTTTCAGACGGCACTGGAGATGATCTATATAATATTTTATTTATATTGGAAGAATTGGTAGTCAGTTTTCAGAAGGAGTCAAATCATGACCGATTCGGAAAAGAAGTCCAATGGAGACGATTTGAAGACTGGATAATCCGTTGTGTAACTAGCAAGGGGGAGGAAATACTTTTAAATCAAATTGTCTACGAATTATAAAAGGCCGTCTGAAAATTGAATCTCAGATGGCCTTTAATTTCTTTATAAGGTCGTTCGTATCATCAGAAACGATAGTTCACGCCCAAGGCAAACTCGCGGCCGCGTTCGTAGAAGGGCACGCGTCCGTTGCCGTCGGGGAAGCGTTGGCTGTGCGAACGGTATTGCTTGTTACCGATGTTGTTGACGGCGAAGTTGACGTTCAGGTTGTCTTTTTTCAGCGGCTGCCAGTTGGCGTAGATGTCGTGTACGCCGTAACCTGATTTCTTGCCGTGTATCGTGCCTTGTCCGCGGGCGACGTCGGTGTATTTCACGCTTTGGGCGTAGCGGCCGCGCCAGCCGATTTCGAGTTTGGGGTTTTCAAACTGGTAAGACAGACCGGTCAGCCATTGGCGGCCGGTGTTCCAGAAGGTGAACGAGCTTTCGTGGTCTTCTGCTTGAATCGGGCTTTCGCCGTAGTACATTTCGCCGTTCAGACGGGGTTTGACGTAGGACACGCCGGCACGCGCGGTCAGGCCGCCCCAGCGGTAGGATGCGTCAAGTTCGTAGCCGTAGGTTTTGAGCGTGCCGCCGTTGTAAATCTTGCCGCGTTCGGTGATGGAGGCGGTGTTGTTGTTGATTTTTGCCCAACGATAGACGATGAGGTCTTTGATGCGTTGGTGGAACACGCTGCCGCTGACGTTGAAGTTGTCGTTGCGCCATTTGAAGCCGATTTCGGCGCGGCGGGCGGTTTCGGCTTTGAGGTTGCTGTCCAAATCGGCGGCGGCGCCTGCGCGTTCGTTAGCCAGCAGGGCTTCGTTCAGGCGGGGCGCGCGGCTTGCCTGATTGAGGCTTGCCAAGAGGGAGAAGTTGTCGTTGATGTCCCAAATCGCGCCGATGCTGGGGTTGAGCTGTCCGTGCGACGCGCTTTGTTTGCTGGCGGCGTTGTATTTGAAATGGTCGTAACGCAGGCCGGTGGTCAGGGTAACGGGGTTCAGGCTCCAAATGCCTTCCGCGTACACGCCGTATTCTGCCTTTTTCTCTTTGTCGCGGTCATATAGGCCGAGAATTTTCAGCCATGCGCCTTTGTCGGACGGCTCGGAGGTTTCGTGGCGGTAGTTGACGCCGTATTTCACCATGTGCCCGTCGCCGAAGGAGCTGGCGAGGTTCAGATTCGCGCCGGTCGCTTTGATTTTGCTTAACTCAAGCTTGCCGATGGGAACGCCGCCTTGCGCCGTGCCGGAGGCTTGGGCTTTCGGGGAAGGCGCGCCTTTAGGCGGTTTGGTATCGTCGGTATTGATTTGGAAGACGTTGGCATCGATTTTGTCGATAAAGCCGACGTTGCGACCACGGTATTCCAGATTGTAGGTCTGCTCTTTTTGATAAGTGCCGTCCACGCCGATGTAGCTGTCAACGTTTTGGAACTCGGCTTTGTCGGTGCGGTTGCCTTTTTGGTATTCCTGACGGTAGGTCAGGCGGATGCCGTGGTCGTCGTTGAAATCGTAGCCGAGTTTGGCGAGGTAGCTGTGCTGTTTCAGACGACTGCCGAGGTTGACATTGCCGTTACCGTCTTTGTAGTCGCGGTTGTTGAGGAAGTTGCCTGCAAACAGGGCATCGAAGCCGTTTTGATAGCCGTAAACCGCCGCGTTGCCGGTTGAGCCTTTATTGCTGCTCAAGCCTGCGCCCAGTTTGAAACCGAAAGGTTTGCCGTCGGTCAGCAGGTCTTTTGCGTCAACCGTTGTTACGCGGATGGTACCGCCGACCGCACCCAAACCCGCGCTCGCCGCGCCTGTGCCTTTTTCTACGTTGATGCTTTTTACCAAAGCGGGGTCAAGCTGGAAGCGGCTTTGGTGGTGGAAGATTTTTGTGGATTGGCTGGTGTTGTCGACTTCTAGGTTAATTTTGTCTTCACCAACGCCGCGGATGCTGTAAAACTGTGCTACGCCGTTGCCGCCACCGACATCCATACCGATTTGATCTTTCATGACTTGTTTTAAATCGGTCGAAATTTCGCGGTCGAGCTGGTTGCGGGTTACACGAGTCGGTACGGCAGTACCGGTAACCTTAATTTCATTCAGCTCGGCAGTTTCTGCGGGTTGCAAATTTTCGGCATGAGCAAAGCTTGTTGATAATGCGAGTGTAATGATGCTAAGGCGGAATACAGGAGAGGAGACCTTATTCATGATTTTTCCTAAGTGAAAATTGACTGCTTATTCTAATTATTCTAATAATGATTATCAAATTCTTAATAAATATTAATAAATATATTCTGTTTCATTTAAATATAAAATTAATAGAATTTTAATAAAAATCAATTAGTTTATATTTTAGTTAAATTTAGTAAAGATTCTTTGATTGGGAAATGGGTTGAGTCTTACTTTTTCCGAGAGGTAGAGAAGGGATAGCTTGAATATCTGTCAATAAAGAATTTTATCTATCAGTGTTTTATTTAAGAGGCCGTCTGAAAAGTATTTTTCAGACGGCCTAAATATTTATGTTTTACAGCAAAGGGCTCATCAGGCGGACGGCATTTTCTACGAGGCCGCGGAGTTTGGAGCGTTGTTGCCATGATTTGATGGCGATGTAGCTGCTGTTTTTAAGGTAGCTGCGCTGTAGGTGGCAGATTTGTTTGGTGGTGTCGCGATCGTAGATGGCAAGGCTAATTTCGAGGTTGAGGAAGAAGCTGCGCATGTCCATGTTGACCGTGCCGAAGAGGGAGTAGTCTTCGTCAATGGTCATGGTTTTGGCATGTAAGAGCCCACCTTCAAACATGGCGATTTTGACACCGGCTTCCAGCAACATAGGGTAGTAGGCGCGTGAGGCATAGCGCACCATCAGTGAATCGACTTTGGCTGGCAGTATCAGGGTCACTTTGACGCCGCGTTTGGCGGCAACGGTTAATGCCATGAGAAGCGGCTCGTCGGGGACAAAGTAGGGGGTGGTAATCGTGATTTGTTTGGTGGCGGCATAGATGGCGCTGATGATGGTTTCGTAAATAACGAAGCTGCCTTGCTCGGGGGCGGATGGAATGATTTGGGCAACAATATCGCCTTGCTGCATTTTTTCAGGAAGGATTTGGGGCAGCAGGCTTTGGGCTTGATTGAGGTATGTTTGTACGTTTTGGAGGTTTTCATCGGTTTCGACGGCGAGGTCGGCGAAGAAGACGGCAGACAACTCCAAAACCATAGGACCTGTACAGCGCATCATGACATCGACCCATTCTCCGACGCCGGAGTTTTGTTTGAAATAGCGCGGGTCGACAAGGTTGAAGCTGCCGGTGTAACCGATTTTGCTGTCGATAACAAGGATTTTGCGGTGGTTGCGCAGGTCGGTGCGTGTGAATAATGTACGCCAGATGCCGACAGGTAAGGAGGTATGTACTTCAACGCCTGCTTGGCGCAGTTTTTCTACCCAATCGCTTTCAAGAAAGCTCCTGCTGCCGACGGCATCGGCCAGTATGGAGCAGTCTACGCCTCTGGCTTTGGCGGCAAGAGTTTCATTTAGAATTTCTTCAATGCGGCCTTTGGGTTCGATAATGTAAAAGGCCAACAAGCAGGAATGGGTTGCGGCGCGTATGTCTGCGAGCATGCTGTCGATGATGGTATCGGTGGTTGAGAGCAGGCTCATGGCGTTGCCTTTGGTGGCACCCAGCCCCGTTCCTTTTTCAGCAACTTTACTGATGCCGTGGTAACGTGATTTGACTTGGTCGGCAATGTCGAGATAGATATCGGCTAGATGGGTGGCGGCAAAGTTGCGGTAGAAGCGGTTCATTTCGCCGGTACGTTTGGCGCGGGCCGTGCCGAGACGAGGCTCGCCGATAAGGATGTAGGCGATGGTTCCGAATACAGGGAAAAGGAAGAGGATAATCAGCCAGGCAAAGGTTGAGCCGATGTTTTTTTGTTTGTACAACACGCGCAGCATGCAGGCGAGTGCGGCGCAGGTGTGGGCGAAGATGAAAATTTCGGTCCAGGTGATGTCTTTTAAAAAATTCATATTCGGTAGCGGGAGTGGATGTGTTTTTAAGTTTGAAGGTGTCAGCTGCTAAGCTTCAGATATTAAGTATATAGAAAAACCGTCTGAAAACAAATTCACACGATAATCGTGTTTTTTGTTTTCAGACGGCTTTTGCGTTGTTTCCATTAACGGTGATACTGACGGGACAATTCATGTACGGTATCGACCAAAATTTTGGCGTGTTCCGGATCGGCGTGTTGGTTGATACCGTGTCCGAGGTTGAATACATGGCCGCTGCCGTTGCCGTAGTCGGCAAGGATGCGTGCGACTTCGGTGCGGATAGATTCCGGTGTGCCGAAGAGGGCAAACGGGTCGAAGTTGCCTTGCAGGGCAACTTGTTCGCCGACGCGACGGCGGGCTTTGCCGATGTTGCAGGTCCAGTCCAAGCCTAATGCGTCTGCGCCGATTTCTGCCATGCTTTCCAGCCATAAGCCGCCGCCTTTGGCAAATACGATAACAGGCACGCGGCGGCCTTCACTTTCGCGTTTGAGTCCGTCAACGATTTGACGGATGTATTTCAGGCTGAATTCTTTAAATGCGGCATCGCTCAATACGCCGCCCCAAGTATCGAAAATTTGTACGGCTTGTGCGCCGGCATCGATTTGGGCGTTGAGGTAGGCGGTAACGGCTTGGGCATTGGTGTCGAGGATTTTATGCAGCAAATCAGGACGCGAATACATCATGGTTTTGATGGTGCGGAATTCTTTGCTGCTGCCGCCTTCAACCATGTAGCAGGCGAGCGTGAACGGGCTGCCGGAGAAACCGATGAGTGGAACGCGGCCGTCAAGGGCTTTACGGATGGAAGTTACGGCATCAAAGACGTATTGCAGTTTTTTCATGTCGGGAACTTGCAGTTTGGCGATATCCGCTTCATGTTGCAAGGCGCGTTCAAATTTGGGGCCTTCGCCTTCGGCAAAGTACAGGCCCAAACCCATGGCATCGGGAACGGTTAGAATGTCGGAAAACAGAATCGCTGCGTCCAGATCAAAACGTTCTAAAGGCTGGATGGTAACTTCGGTTGCCAGCTCAGTGTTTTTACACAAATCGAGAAAGCTGCCTGCGCGTGCGCGTGTGGCTTTGTATTCAGGCAGATAGCGTCCGGCTTGGCGCATCATCCAGATGGGCGTGTATTCGACAGGCTGTTTGAGCAGGGCGCGGAGGAAAGTGTCGTTTTTCAGAGCAGTCATGATAAATAGGCTTTCTGATTTGGTGTGTTGGACAAAGTTTAGACGGCCTTAGATATGTATTGAGGCCGTCTGAAATGATTAAATGGTTGGTTTTATTGTAGATTTCATACTGTTACTTAATGCGAAATCAGTACATCAATTGGGTTGAGGGAGTGCTGCCGGATGTTCTTCTTCGGCTACGCTTTCCAAAACCAGATTGCGTTGTTCTTGCGCTTTTTGCGGTTGGTCGGTTTCATCAAACACGCGCGCTAGGACCAAATGTGCGGATACGCTGGGTTGCAAGGCGATGCTGGCTTCGAGGTAGCCTTGGGCTTTGCCCCAGAGTTTGCGGCCGTAAGCCAGTTGGCCAAGATACATCAACAGTGGTGCATTGTCGGGTTGTTCCTGCAGCCAAGAATCTGCCAAGTCGATGGCTTTTTGTTGCTCGCGCTCGCTTAGGAAACGTACGGATTCGACAAATGCTTCCAAAAGCTCGGGCTGGCGGGTTTGCGGATAATGGGTTTTGACCCATTTGACCGCCTCGGCATACAAACCCAAACGCTCGTATTTTTCGGCAATCACGACACACAATTCGCCAGACTTCACGCTTTCGGGAATGTGTTTCAAACAAGCTTTCAGGCTGCCCGCATCGGTTACTTCGCTTAAGAGGCGGCGATATGCCCAATTTTGATACTGTTCGGCTTCGTAATCGTTGATGGCGCCGGCTTTGACCAGTTTTTCTGCTTTTGCCAAAACATCTGAAGCATCGCCATGATCAAAGGCATAACGTAATTGCAGACGGACCAAGCGGCTTAAGTTGCTATTGATTTTTGCTGCTGCTTCAAGGTTTTGTGCGGCAGTCTGATAATCGCGGCGGCTCAGTGCAGATTCAGCCAGCAAAAGATGACGGGAAAGCTGTTGTTTTTGTGGCAGCTGTTCGATTTTGTGCAGATAGCGGTCGCGTAATTCGAAGTTTTCCATTTGGTCGGCCGCGTGCGCGCCCAACATCAAAGCCAGAGTACGGTTGTCGCCTGCTTCTTTATTATGCAAGACTTTGGCGGCTTCTTGTTCGGCTTTTTCAAAACGGCCTTCAAAATATGCCAAACCTGCGCTGTTCAAAGAGGCAGAAGCCTGACGGCCTTTGCGGGCGATGCCGAAGCGTTGCATACGTGCCGGAATGTTCAAGAGGCCGAACACAAATTTAATCAGGAAATACAAGACGAATACGCTCAATAGCAGGCCTAAAACAAAGGCATGCAGATTGATACGCAGCATGGTTTGTTCAACCACGACGTACACGTTGCCGGTATAAATGCCGGAAGCCAACGCTAAACCGACGGCGGCGGCAAACAGAATGACAATCCAAACGACGGTTTTCATGCTTGCTCTCCTTTAATTTTGGCAGCAGGCTTGGTTTGGTTTTGTGGTTTGGCAGCTTCGGCGGCCGGTTCTTTTTTGTTTTCAGACGGCAAAGCAGGTGCTTCCAAAGACTGAGAAGCAGAAGCGGCAGCAGGAGCGGCAGTGGTGGCTTGCTCGGTAGTTGCAGCCGGAGCGGAAGCGGTTATCTCGGCAGCTTGGGTTTGCGTAGCTTCTTCGGTCGTCATTTGTGTACGCGAACTTTCCTGATAAGCACGAACGGCGCTCAAGCTGGCTTTCAGGCTGTCGTCTGAAATCATGCGGACATCAAGGGCTTTGAGTTCGGCCAACTCTTTCAACCATGACTGCGTAGCAGGGGATTTGCTGTCGAAGTATTGTTTTACAGTTGCTTCAACGTTGTTTAAATCGCTTTGATACACTTCGCCATTGTGTTGCAACAGGGCAATGCGCGCATCCAAAAGGCGCAGGCGCAGGTTTTCACGAATGAAGTAGGTTTGATCGGGTGAAATCAACATGGCGTCGTTGCTGTCCAGATGACGGACTTCAACCAAGCCTTTGAGGGCATTAAGGGATTTTTCCCATGTGTTTTCCCACCAAGTTCCTGAATTGGCGGCTTCGACAGGCGCGGCCCCCGGTTTCAATACACCGTCCAAAACCAAAGGCAGGCCTGAAATACCGGTTTCCAAACGGTCGATACGCAAGGCAGTGGCGGAAATATCGACATAAGGACGGTTTTTCAGCGCGGCCAAATCATTGCTGATGGCTTGCTTGATAGGGATAAGCTCAGGCTGTTCAAAACGGCTTAAGCGGCTGTCAATGTGTTCCAATACGCTGACCGCGCCTTGAAGGTTGCCTGACAGCATCAATTGTTGTGAAGCAGTGTTCAACATGGATTCGGCTTCGTCGACCAGCCAGTTGATACGGCCTTTGAGCAGCTCTTGATAAGCTTTCTGCATTTGCAGGATTTGATCGCTATTGTTTTTTTGACCGTTGTTCAGGCGGTCTAACTCGGCTTGAATAGCGGTTTGGCGGTTGAGGTTGTCTTTTAGAAGGCTGGCGTTTTCAGACTCGCCCAATGCAGCTTTGTCGATTTTTTGGTTGAATTCGAGCTCTTGGTTTTTTAAAACATTTTGACCCTGTACAAACAGGAATCCGCTCGCGCCTAGGCCAAGCAGTGCCAAGACGGTTGCACCTGCGGCCAAGGCTTTGCCGCCAGATTGTTTGATGATAACAGGGGCGTTGTTTTGTGGGAGATTGTTGGACTCGGGCATGCTTGCCTCCACTCGCTGAGGTTGGGTAGGTTTGATTTGTTCAGACGGCCTGGTGTTTTCAGAACGTTCAGGCGCTGAAGCTGCCGTACTGGCAACTTGTTGGGTATCTTTATTGTCTTCGACTGGGTTCACTGCTTGGCTCCTTTGTGGCATGGATGAAAGTGCAGCGGATAGAGAAGTGACGGTTTCTACATGTTTGGCGCCGACGATGCGAAGCGCATCGGCAATGCGCGGATGGTGGGTAAAGTATAGCAAGGATTCGAAGAATCGGGAAAATTGCGGCGGAATCTGATGGAAAAATTCGCGCGCGAGTTCGCCGGATGTAACGTAGGCGGCGGCGATATCTTCGGTTTTAAAGTTCTGCCAATCGATGGCGTGTGGCCGTCTGAAATAGATTTCGGCGATGTCGATTTGGAAACCCAGTTCGGTCAGTTTGTCTGCCAGAAAATCACGGCCGCCATGACCTCGAATGATTAGAACTCGGGCGTTGGGCGGCAGGTTTTTCCAAATAGGCATTCTCAAGACGGCTTCGCTGTCGTTGCCATCTTCAGGAGAGAATACGGGATAGGGGGAGAATTTTGCCAAAGTATGTTGGCTGGTTTGGCCGACGGTAATGTGTGCTTTAGGGCCGTCTGAAAAGTTCAGATGTGGCGCTGCGGTTTCAATAGCGGTAGGGCTGACCCAAAACACGACATCGGCTTGCTTGAATTGCTCGGGAAGTTTTTTTAGCGCCGAACGATCCGCCTCTATTTCAATCGGACTCAATACCTGAGCCTGCCAACCGGCTGCATGGCAGGTTTGGATATCTTGTTGCGGACGGTTGGACGGACGGATGATGAGTAGGGTAGGCATAATGTGGGATAAATTATTAAGGTTTAGGCCGTCTGAAAGAAGGGTTTCAGACGGCCTGTTGCTGACGTACGTTATTGATCGACGAATGCGCGCTCAATCAGGTAGTCGCCGCGGACACCTGTTTTCGGAGAAACGGTCAGGCCGAATTCGTCCAAGACGCTGCAGGTGTCTTTCAACATGGCTGGGCTACCGCACAGCATGGCGCGGTCGTCTTGCGGATTGATTTTAGGCAGGCCGATGTCTTCGAAGAGTTTGCCGCTGCGCATCAAATCGGTCAGACGGCCTTGGTGTACATATTCTTCGCGTGAAACGATTGGATAGTAAATCAGTTTTTCTTTAACCAAGTCGCCCAAGTATTCGTGTTCGGGCAATTCTTTGGTGAAGCGGTCGTAGTATGCCAAGTCTTTTTTGTAGCGTACGCCGTGAACCAAGATGATTTTTTCGAATTGCTCATAAACATCAGGGTCTTTAGTAATGCTCAAGAAAGGGGCGATGCCGGTACCGGTGCTCAAGAGGTAGAGGTGTTTGCCCGGATTCAGGTCGCCGGCAACCAATGTACCGGTCGGTTTTTTACTGATGAGGACATCATCGCCGACTTTAAGGTGTTGCAGGCGGCTGGTCAATGGGCCGTCTTGTACTTTGATACTGAAAAATTCCAGATGCTCTTCCCAGTTGGCAGAAGCCACGCTGTATGCGCGCATCAGCGGTTTGCCGTCTACCATCAGGCCGACCATGACGAATTGGCCGTTTTCAAAGCGCAAAGATTCGTCACGGGTACAGGTGAAAGTGAAGTAAGCGTCGGTCCAGTGGTGTACGGACAAGACTTTCTGGGTGTTGAATGCTGCCATTGATATTTCCTGTCGGATAAGGCCGTCTGAAAAGAATAGGTAGGGGCGGCCGAGGTTAATAAAAAGAATGGAATATGGTGTTCAGCTACTTGCTTGCCGGTTTGGCTGATTTTTCGCTGAGGCTGTGCAGGTCGGAATAGCGTCCGCCTACGCTAATCAATTCATGATGAGTGCCTTGTTCGACTACATTGCCTTCATGCATCACAACGATGTTGTCGGCTTTTTCGATGGTCGAAAGTCGGTGGGCAATCACCAATGTGGTACGGTTTTGCATCAGGTTTTCCAATGCGGTTTGTACCAAACGTTCGGATTCATTATCCAATGCGCTGGTGGCTTCGTCCAAAATCAAAATCGGCGCATTTTTCAAAAGCGCACGCGCAATGGCGAGGCGTTGACGTTGGCCGCCGGAAAGTTTTAAACCGTTTTCGCCAACTTCAGTGTGCAAGCCTTGCGGCATTTTTTGGATAAATTCCCAAGCATTCGCGGCTTTTGCAGCATTGATAATTTCTTCTTCACTGAATTTGTCAGCTTGAGCATAGGCAATGTTTTCAGCAATCGTACCATTAAACAGGACAACGTTTTGGCTGACGAATGCCATGCGGCTGCGCAGGCTTTCGAGTGTATATTCATTGATGTTTACGCCGCCAATCAAAACCTTGCCTTCGTCCGGATTAAGGAAGCGCGGCAACATATTGGCCAGGGTGGTTTTACCGCAGCCTGATGCGCCGACTAATGCGGTAACTTTGCCTTGCGGTACAAGCAGGTTGATGTGGTTCAAGCTGTTGCGTTCGGCTTCAGGATAGCGGTGTACAACATCGCAAAATTCGATATCGCCAGGGTTTGGGCTAAGAATCTGTTTGCCTTCGTTGCTTTCTTCAGGTTGATCCAAAAAGGTGAAGACACTTTCAGCCGCCGCCAAACCGCGTTGTAGGGACTGCATCACGCCGGTCATGCGTTTGATGGGGTCAAACATCATGATCATGCTGGACAAAAACGACATAAAATCGCCTGCGCTGAAGCCGGAAAGCCCTGCTTGGCGTGCCGCTGCATAAATAATTGCGGCCAGTGCAACCGAAGCCATTAATTGCGTAATGCCGGTACCGGCAGAGCTGGCGGAAACCTGTTTGAGCAGGTTGCGGCGCACATCGTCGGCAATACGGTTGAAGCGGCGGTTTTCATAATCTTGGCCACCGTAGATTTTTACAACGCGTTCACCATTAATGCTTTCGCCCAAGACCTGCATCAGCTGGCCAAGATAAATTTGGTTGTTGGCAGACAGTTTGCGCAGGCGTTTGCTGACTGTTTGGATACATACAGCAACAACCGGCAAGATGATAAAAGTAATCAGGGTCAAACGCCAGTTCAGATAAGTCAGCAAGCCCAATAGGCCGACTACGCTCACGCCGTCTTTAGCAATCACGGTAATGACGTTGAACCCTGCATCGGTAATTTGATTGACGTCGTTCAAGATACGAGACATCAAACGACCGCCGGTATTACTGCTGAAATACGAGGTCGGCAGGTGCATCATTTTGTTGAACATTTCACCGCGCAAGCGCTGCACCAAGTGGCTGGACAGATACGTTGTGCAATATTCGTTAATGAAATTGAACAGGCCGCGAACGAAAAACAGCGCCACAATTGCCAGTGGCAACCATGACATGCTTTTCATGTTTTTATCGACAAAACCTTCATTAATCAAAGGCTTGAGCAAGTAACCGAAAGCCGGCATCGTACCGGCGACAATCAGCATGGCCACTACGGAGACGATAAACATCTTCCAATAGCTTTTTAAATATCCAAGCAAACGCTTGTACAGCTCCCAGTTGGATGTGGCTTGTGTTGTCTGCATATCAATCCAGATTTAGAGCAAACATGCAATTCTAAACGAAAATATCTGTCATTACAATGTTTGCAATTGAAAGTCAAAAGGAGTTGGTGTTGTTTTAACATATTGATTTTATAATGAGAACGACTGTGATGCGGTTGGATTGGTAATAATATTGCCCACTTCTTAAACACCAGTCGCGGCCGTCTGAAAAAGTTTCAGACGGCCTCTTCAGTCGTCAAAGACAGCCAGTTAAGCCAAAGCTTCCTTAATGATGTCTTTTACTGTCGTTGCGTTATTAGGGACAACACGGACACGTTGCGGCAGGTTTTCCAAGCCTTCCAATGCGGTCGGACAGGGAACGGCAACTTCGCCGACCGCTTCATGGATGGTGGCTTCAAATTTGGCAGCCAACGCGGTTTCGAGGCAGACAATGGTTTCGCCGGCTTCGCGTACTTCACGCGCTACTTTGATGCCATCGGCTGTATGCGGATCAATCAATTCATGGTCTTGTTCGTAAACCTGTTTGATGGTGGCAAGGCGGTTGGCATGGGTCGATTTGCCGGAAACAAAGCCATATTGTTGATGTACTTTGTTTAAGGCAAATTCCAAATTGAAACCTTTGCCGGAGCCTACTTCAGCCCATAATGTTTTGATTTCGTCTGCATCGCGATCCATCAGGTCAAACACAAAACGCTCAAAGTTGGAGGCTTTGGAAATATCCATAGACGGGCTGGAAGTAACGTGGGTGTGTTCGCTGTTGCGCGGGCGGTATGCGCCGGTTTTGAAAAATTCGTCCAATACGTCGTTTTCATTGGTGGCGACAATCAAGCGGTGGATAGGCAGGCCCATTTGACGGGCGATATGGCCGGCGCAGACATTACCGAAGTTGCCGCTTGGCACGCAGAAGCTGACTTTTTCGTCATTGCTTGACGTGGCGTTGAAATAACCGGCGAAGTAATACACGACTTGGGCGACGATGCGTCCCCAGTTGATGGAGTTGACTGTGCCGATATGGTATTTGGCTTTGAATTCGGCATCATTTTGTACGGCTTTGACGATGTCTTGGCAGTCGTCAAACATGCCTTCAACGGCGATGTTGTGGATGTTGGCATCTTGCAGGCTGAACATTTGCGCGCGTTGGAATGCACTCATTTTGCCTTCCGGCGAAAGCATGAAGACATTGACGCCTTTTTTACTGCGCAGGGCGTATTCGGCGGCAGAACCAGTGTCGCCGCTGGTGGCGCCTAAGATATTGAGTTCTTTGCCTTCTTTGTTCAATACATATTCAAACGCATTGCCCAAGAATTGCATGGCCATGTCTTTGAATGCCAAAGTCGGGCCATTGGACAGGGCTTGGATTTTGATGCCGTCTGAAAGTGTACGTACCGGAGTAATGGCTTGGGTACCGAATACTTCTTCGGTGTAGGTGCGGTTGATGATGTCGCGTAAATCATCAGCAGGGATATCGGTGGCAAACAGGCTCATGACTTCAAACGCCAACTCAGGATAGCTGAGTGTGCGCCATTGGTCTAAGGTAGCACGGTCAATTTGAGGGTATTGCTCAGGCAGCATCAAACCGCCGTCAGGAGCCAAACCCATCAATAAAACTTCGCTGAATTGCTTGCGTGCGGTTGCACCGCGGGTGCTGATGTATTTCATGGTTTCTTCTCTATATATTTAAAATTCAAATAGAAAGTCAAAACGAATTCAGACGGCCTCTATATTAATTAAAAAAGGCCGTCTGAACGATTATTTGTAGAGTCGTTTGAAGCAGGCGGTAACCGTTTTCGCGGTAACGGAAGCAATGGCCTGATCGCGGGTTGCCGGGCTCAAGACCTGCATCATTTCGGTTGCAGTTAATTGATTTGGCGCTTCTTCGCTGGCGCAGCCGCAGATTTTATTTTCCCATTCGGCTTGTTTTTCCGCGCTCATAGCCAAAGCAATGACACGCCATTCGTTACGTTTGTTTAATTCGGTACGGCATTGGCTGTCTACCGCCATTTTCACTACGCTGCTGCCGATACCTGTACCGCTGCCCAAACCGCCGAAAGATTCGCCGCCGGTAGCGCATGCACCCAATAAGAAAACTGATGTAACAGCTGCCAAAAGAGTTTTTGAAGTCATGATGTTTCCTGTAAGCAAGGCCGTCTGAAACGCCCGAAGAGTTCTCAAAATAGCATGTATTATACCGTAATGTGGCCCGATATGTGAGTTTGCGAAACTGCCGTATAATGCTAGCGAGTTTTCTTTTCAATCAGCCAGCACGGAAGCCGCCATGTCCGACCTTTTTGCACGCCAACCCGAAGCCCCTTTAGCCGAACGCCTGCGCCCGCATTCTTTAGACGATGTCATTGGGCAGCAGCATTTAATCGGCGAAGGTAAACCTTTGCGCGTGGCGGTCGAGGGAGGAAAGCCGCATTCTATGTTGCTGTGGGGGCCGCCGGGTGTAGGCAAAACCACGCTGGCACGGATTTTGGCGCAGAGTTTCAATGCCCAGTTTCTGCCGGTTTCCGCCGTATTTTCCGGCGTGAAAGACATACGCGAGGCAATCGAGAAAGCTGAAATTGCCTTGCAACAAGGGCGCGCGACGATTTTGTTTGTTGACGAGGTACACCGCTTCAACAAAGCGCAGCAGGACGCTTTTTTACCTTATGTCGAAAGCGGCTTGTTAACCTTTATCGGCGCTACCACAGAAAACCCATCATTTGAAGTCAATCCGGCATTACTCAGCAGGGCGCAGGTGTATGTCTTGCAATCCTTGTCTTCAGACGACCTCAAGAAACTGATTTCCAAAGTATTGGCTTTGCCCGAATACCGAGATTTCACGATTGAAGCCGATGCGCAAGAGCTGCTTGTCAATACCGCCGATGGCGATGCGCGCAGATTGTTGAATCTGTTGGAACAACTTTTACGCGCCGCCGACACACGTCATCTGAAAACCTTAACCGCCGAATTTCTTGCCGACAGCTTGGGCGCGCAAATCCGCCGTTTTGATAAGGGGGGCGAGAGTTTCTACAACCAAATCTCCGCGCTGCACAAATCCGTGCGCGGTTCGCATCCTAACGCGGCTTTGTATTGGTTCTGCCGTATGCTCGACGGAGGTACAGATCCGCGCTATCTCGCCCGCCGCATTGTCCGCATGGCATGGGAAGACATCGGCTTGGCCGATCCGCGTGCCTTAACGATTGCCAATGATGCCGCCGCTACTTATGAGCGCTTAGGCTCGCCAGAAGGGGAGCTCGCTTTAGCACAAGCCGTGTTGTATCTCGCTGCTTCCGCCAAATCCAATGCAGGCTATAAGGCATACAACCAAATGCGCCGTTTCGTCAAAGAAAATGCCAGCGACGAAGTACCTGTCCACCTGCGCAATGCGCCGACCAAGTTGATGAAAGAATTGGGTTACGGACGCGAATACCGCTATGCCCATGATGAACCGAACGCCTACGCCGCCGGCGAAAGCTATATGCCCGACGGCTTGGACGAACCGGACTTCTACCAACCAGTCCCGCGCGGGCTGGAAATCAAAATCGGCGAAAAGCTGAAATGGTTGAAATCCTTGGATGAAGATGCGCTGGATGATTAAAACAATAAATGTGTCTCAAGTTTCAGACGGCCTTTGGCTATTTTGAGCCTAATAAATTGTTTAATATTGGCATTATATCTTTAATTTCGCTATAATTTTGTCATCCTATTTTCTTGCCGAATAATCGAATACATAAAAAATCGCGGCTGCTGAACCCGATTTCCGAAACAAAATTAGAAAGCAGATAATGGACAATTTAGATCAAAGTCGTAGCCGTGCATGGCGACGACATCAAGAGCAACGCCCCAGTCATCGTGTACATGGCAAAAATCCTTTGAAATATAAACCTGAAAAAAAGTGGGATTTGATATATCTCCGCAGCAATAAAATCAAACGTGCACAAAAACTGGGTTTTATTTATCCGTTCAGACAGCATGAATTTGATGCTGAATGGTTTGATTAACTCAAAAGATACATTTTCGATTCAATCGAGATGGTTTTCACAAGGCGGATACTTTCCGCCTTTTTTAATTTTTATGAATGCACTTTTTATTTGTAGTCGTAACCAATGGCGCAGTCCTACCGCTGAAACCGTATTTCGACGTTATCCGAATGTACAGACCCGTTCCGCAGGCACAAGCCCCAATGCGCGGCATACTGTTTCCATAGACGACATCGCATGGGCGGATAAGATTTTCGTGATGGAACAAAAACATAAGAGCCGTCTGCTGGCACAGTTTCCTCGTGCTTTGCAATATAAGGAAATGATTGTTTTAGATATTCTTGATGATTACAGATACATGGATGAAGAGTTGATAGAAATATTGAAGGTAAGTGTCGTGCCTTATCTGTCTAGATAATGAGGTTTTCCGCAAGATTATCTGAAAAAATATGACTTACTTTTAAGTAAAATTTATTTCAATACCATCATTTGCTTCACGCATCACTGACAAATAAAACGCAAATCTAAGATCAAATTGAATTTTTCAGACGGCCTTTGCTGTTTGAATATTTTTAACCTATACCATACACACACATTTTCATGAATATTTTTGAAGCCCTACTATTATTGTGCCTGCTGATTGTTATTAGCGCGTTTGTGTCCTGTTCCGAACTCGCGCTTGCTTCAGCACGCAAAATCAAATTGCAGGTCATGGCAAAAGACGGCGGCGATACGCGTGCGCTTGACGTAATCAATATGCAGCAGCAGCCGGGCAGCTTTATTACCGTTGTCCAAATCGGTTTGAATGCCGTCGCCATTCTTGCCGGTATTGTTGGCGAGGCGGCAATACGTCCGTATTTTGGCAAGCTGTTGGAGAACGCAGGCAGTTGGGGTAGCACAGTTGCCTCTTTGCTGACTTTCTCGCTGGTTACAGGCAGCTTTATTTTAATTGCCGACCTGATGCCCAAGCGTATGGCAATGACCCATCCTGAAGCGGTAGCGGTACGCATTGTCCGTCCGATGATGTTTTTGATTTTTATCTTAAAACCCCTTGTCTGGGTTTTTGATGGGTTGGCAAACGCAATATTCAAACTCTTCAAAATTTCAACCGTCCGTCAGGAGCAGCTGACCTCGGAAGATATTTATGCCGTCGTTGATGCCGGCGCGCAGGCTGGTGTGTTGAAAGAGCAGGAACACTATCTGATTGAAAACATTTTCGATATGCAAGAGCGTACGGTCACTTCCACCATGAGCACGCGCGAATATATCGCCTATTTTGATAAACACGATGATAGCGATACTGTGTTGGAAATGATGTCGGACAAACCGCACAACAAATTCCTCGTATGCGACGGCGACTTGGAACGCGTCATCGGCTATATCGAATCGCATACGCTGCTGACTTTGTTTTTAAAAGAAAAAGACGTCCGCCTGACCGACAAGCGCGTGTTGCGTAAAGCCTTGTTTATCCCCGACACGCTGTCGCTTTATGATGTATTGGAGACCTTCAAAACTTCAGGAGAAGACTTTGCCGTGGTGGTGAACGAATACGCGCTGGTGGTTGGCGTGGTAACGCTGAAAGATGTGATGAGCATTGTGATGGGCGAGCTGGTCAATACCGAAGAAGAGCCGCAAATCATCCGCCGTACCGAAGACACATGGTTGGTGGACGGTGCTACGCCGCTTACCGATGTTATGCGCGCGCTGGATATTGAGGAGTTTCCCAATTCGGAAAACTACGAAACCATCGCCGGCTTTATGATGTATTCCCTGCGCAAAATACCGAAACGTACAGATTTTCTGGTTTATGCCGGTTATAAATTTGAAATCATCGATACTGAAAATTTGAAAATCGACCAACTTTTGGTTTCCAAACAAGGAAATATGGTGGGGAAAATGTAACGGGTTGCAGGGAACACTTGAAAAGAAAATTAAAAAATGAATAAAAAGGAAAAAATATTATGACGACAACTGAACCTCAAAAATACGCCCGCAGCCTGCACGCTCCCATCAGCCTTGGTACCACCTCTGACGACCGTTTTATGCCGCGCGGCTTTCTTTCATATTTTGCCTCACTGCCGAAATTGGTTTTAACCGAAAAATTAGATGGGCAAAACAACTGCTTTGCCGCACACGGTCTCTATGCCCGTAGTCATGCTGCGCCTACCCAGCATCCGTGGGATAAACCTTTGCTGCAACGATGGCAGCAAATCAAAGATGATTTAGGCGATCTTGAACTTTTTGGCGAGAATATGTATGGCATTCATTCGATTGCCTATTCGCAACTGGAAAGCTATTTTTACCTGTTTGCAGTCCGCCGTGGCGGACATTGGCTTTCATGGGAAGAGGTTAAATTTTATGCGCAGCTGTTTGATTTTCCGACTGTGCCAGAAATACCCATTGTCCAGCCTCTTGCAGATTTCACTCAAAAATACGCCAATGAAGATATTGCTTTAGCGCAATGGCTTGCCGCTAATTTGGGAGAGCTGTGGACAGACAGCGTACAAACTGCCGGTAAGCTTGGCGGCTACGATCCGAAAACAGGAGCGGCATGCAGTGAAGGTTTCGTTATCCGGAACGCCGCTGATTTTGCCACCAACAACGGCAACCTGCCTGTTCAATTCAATGAATTTGATAATCTTTTCAAATTGGTGCGAGCCAAACACGTTAAAACCGACGTTCATTGGACGAAAACTTGGAAGCCTGCCCGTCTTATCGATTACGACAAATACCATTGGCAAAGCTGGCAGTTTCAGACGGCCTGAAGTCCAATTATCCAATAATAAGAAAGACAATTATGTGGACATTCCCAGATTACATACCCGGTCAACTTCCTGATTGGCAAGCCTTAGAACGTCGTTTCAGCTGGTTTGCCGATATGAAGGATGTTCCGCAAGACCCTGAGTGGCATGCTGAAGGCGATGTATTTACGCATACCAAAATGGTATGCGAAGCCCTTTTACAACTGCCCGAGTTCCAAGCGCTTGATGGACAGGAGCAGCATATTCTGTTTGCTGCCGCCATGCTGCATGATGTGGAAAAACGCAGTACGACCAAGAGTGAAATAGAAAACGGCAAAGAGCGTATCGTTTCGCCGCATCACGCAAAAAAAGGTGAGCATACCGCCCGTACTTTGCTGTATACCGAACTTGCCGCTCCATTTGCCGTAAGAGAAGCAATCGCCAAACTCGTGCGTTTGCACGGATTGCCCTTATGGGCGATTAATAAGCCTAATCCTGAGCGAGCCGTCATAGCAGCCAGTTTGCAGGTCAATACTGCACATCTTGCCATGCTTGCTAAAGCCGATGTACTGGGTCGTATATGTTGCGACCAACAGGATATTTTGCTGCGCATTGATTTGTTTCGTGAACTCTGTGAAGAAAACGCTTGTTGGGGTAAGGCGCGTACTTTTGCCAGCGATTACGGACGCTATCTCTATCTTAACGGCCGTAGCGAAATGCCGGATTATCAGCCATTTGATGATCAAACCTTTGATGTGTACGCCATGTGCGCCATAGCAGGTAGCGGCAAAGACAGTTACATCAGGCAACATCTTGCCCATCTGCCTATGCTGTCGCTGGATGAGATTCGCCGTGAGCGCAAACTCAATCCCGCGGATTCCAAACATACCGCCGAAGCAGTGCGTTTGGGTAAAGAGCAGGCAAAAGAATACCTGCGAGCTCGTACGTCATTTGTCTTCAATGCGACCAATCTCAACCGCGACTTGCGCAGCAAATGGCTGCCGATGTTTGCCGATTACGGCGCACGCGTGCATCTCATTTATTTGGAAGTGCCTTACACGCAATTACTATCGCAAAACCGTAACCGCGAACATTCTGTGCCGAATGATGTGTTGCACCGCATGATAGAAAAGCTGGAAATCCCTGATTATAGTGAAGCGCATACGGTAGATTTTGTGGTTTCTTCTTAATAGGTAAGAACCTTGTAATCAGGCCGTCTGAAACGATCCAATGTTTCAGACGGCCTTTTTATGAAATCAAAAATTGCTAGAGCTAAGACAGAGGTCTTTATTCGCAGCTCAAGTTTTTTGTTTTTTCGGCGAATGTATCCATGGCAATTTGGCACATACGTTCACGTTGGCCTACGTCGGCGGCAGGCAGGATTTGGCGCAGGTATTTTGTGTTGTCGCGTTGGAACGATGCTTTATCGCCTGCTTTTTGATAACACGCATCTGCGCGGGTAAAGTATTGCTGGCAGATTTTCGGCAACTCTTCAAAGGACAAGGGTTTGCTTTTGTGCATGCCGTGTGCGGAGACGGAGAGGGAGGAAAGGGCGCACAGCGCGATGATTAAGGTTTGGGGAATGGTTTTCATGGTCAGCCTGTTTATTGAAGTGGTGTTTAAATCAATTGTTCGCCCCAATGCAGCTTTTGGCGCAGGGTTTTGAAGTATTGGTAATCGGTGGGATGGAGGACACGCAAGGGGTTGTGATAGCGGCGGATGATGATGCGGTCGAAGTTTTGCACGTCGATATGGGATTGTCCGTCAAAGTGTGCGCGTGCGTCGCCGCTTTTGGTAATGAGGATTTCAATCACGCTGGTGTCGGAGATGGCAATCGGGCGGTTGGTCATGGATTGCGGACAGATAGGCACAAGCGTGAAGGCGTGCAGACCGGCTTGCATGATGGGGCCGCCGGCGGCAAGTGCGTAAGCGGTCGAACCTGTCGGTGTGGAAATAATCAGGCCGTCCGAACGTTGGGTATAGACAAATTCTTGATTGATAAATACTTCAAATTCAATCATTTGGCCTGCACCGCCACGAGACAGTACGGTGTCGTTGAGGGCTAGGGCGCGTTCGATGGTTTCGCCGTCACGAATGATACTGGCTTCAATGAGGATGCGCTCTTCGGGCAGATATTTGCCTTCCAGTACGGGGCGGATACCCTCAACCATGGTGTCGCGTGAGATTTGGGTGAGAAAGCCTAAGTGGCCTTGATTGATGCCGATGATAGGAACGGCGCGCGGAGCAACTTCGCGGGCAGCGGAGAGGAAGGTACCGTCGCCGCCGAGCACAATGACGAGGTCGCAATATTTGCCCAGTTGGGCTTTGTTTACGGTTTCGCAGTAGGCGGAATCTTGGATATAGACGCAGTGTTCTTCTACGCTCAATTCATCCAGATAGATGGTGAAGCCGTTTTCGCGCAGAAAAGAAACCAATGTGTGGACGGTATCTTGAATTTCGGGCGTATTGGGACGTGTAACGATACCGATGTTTTTAAATGGGCTTTTCATGATAGTAGGCCGTCTGAAATTAAGTGTCTAATCTATCCAGATATCGCGCTCGAGCCGGTCGAGGCGTTCGTTTAGGCGGGAAACATCGTCACGCAGTTTGTCCACTTCTTCCAACCATTCGGCAAGCGTGGCTTGGTCGATAACAGGGGATTCGGGTTCGCGTGAAAAGTCGCTGATTTGCTCGGCAATGCTTTTGCCGATTTTTTTCATGGTGCGGCCGATGTCGCCGGCGCGCGAGCTGATGCTTTCTGCGGCCACATGACCGAATACACGCGCCAAATCTTCGCTCGGATAATAGCGCAGTCCACCCAAAATAGGAAGGACGGACATGCCCAATACCAAGTCGCCTTCGAGGCTGATGTCGCCCACGCCAGGCTGGCCGCCTTGGAGGATTTTTTGGATGGCGCTGTTGTGGAATGTGATGTTGGTGTCGGCGGTTTCGTGTGCGGTTTCAAGAAAACCTTGTTCGCTGATGCGTCCGGTCAGTCTGAAACCGGTCAGGCTGATGCAGATGATGCTGCCTGCAAATTCAGACAGCTCGCGCTGTTGCTCTGGATTTTGCTGTATCAGGTGGTTGATAAGGGGAAATAGGGCGGACATGGTTTACTCTAAATGCCGTCTGAAACGGATTAATGGGTTGAGTCGCAATTTTACAGGCTTAGCCCGTCTGCGCAAATGGTATTTACAATTTTGCCGTTGCTTTTGTCATCAATGATGAAATCAGGAGCCGGTAGGCCGAGTTTGGCTGCTTCGGCAGTATAAAATTCAGCCCGGCTTGGGTGGCGGGGTTCGACAATATTGCGGATACGCTTGCCGTCAGCTTGGCAGGCCGTCTGAAAAAGGACTTGGACGGCCAAGTCTTTATGAAGAATATTGACGGGTTGATTGCCGCCTTGAATGCGTGTTTTTTGAACCAGCTTGGTAATGGGATGACGATCGGCAGAATAAAGTCCGCCCAGTCGCAGTATGTCGATATGGGGGACGGCGCTTTCAAGCAAGGCTTGCTCGACTGTGAGGATTTGACGGGCGGATTCGGTTTGCGGATCGGGCGGCGTGGTTTCATCGCATATGCGTGCTTGGTTGCCATACACGCTGGTGCTGCTGGTAAAGATGATGTGTTTTACCTTGGACTGCTCGGCAAGTTGAATCCATTTTTTCAGGGTATCGGCGTAATGGTTTAATGACGAAGGCGGAAGCAGGCAAAACCATGTCGGCTTGTTGATATGGTTCTGCCACAATGCCGAACTGTGAAAAATATCGTTTTGGTTTAAATCGATAATGTCGAGTTCAATCGGCAGATTGATGTCATCGGAGGTCAGGTTGCGTTTGATGGCGGCTACCTGACTGCCTTGCTCATAAAATTTCTGTGCCAGCGGCAGGCCGAGATAGCCTAAGCCGAGAATGGAAATATCGGGAAGGTGCATAAATAAAGCATCCGAAAATTAACAGGCCGTCTGAAAATAGCTTTAACTTGGTTAAAGCCACGTTTTCAGACGGCCTTTGTATGGAAAAATTAATGGTTGCTGCCGATTTTTTGGTCGAATTCGGCACGGTGTTCCGGCAGGAGGTAAGGGCGCAACAGGCTGAG
>NZ_JBQCTZ010000042.1:0-22774 GCF_051963715.1 Neisseria sp. P0001.S005
TCTGAAGGATAGTAATATCGTAATAAAATTATGATGCGGATACAAGATGCATCCGCATAAATTGCTGTTTTTTCTGATAAGGCTCAGATTATTTTGAAACAGTTTATTTCGTAAAGACGGCCTGCACGGAATCATGCAGGCCGTCTGAAAACGTCTTATTTAGAGGCGCGGTATTCTGCGTCTGCTTTTTCAAAGCGTTCTTGCAATTCGCGTGAAGGTTTTTTGTCGATCAGGGACACCAAAACAATCACGAGTGTGCAAATGATAAAGCCGGGGACGATTTCATAGACAGTAGCGAAACCTGTTTCTTGTGCGGCCAAAGCAGGTTTTTTGATCCACTCGGCCCAAACTACTACAGTCAGTGCACCTGCAATCATGCCGGAGAGTGCGCCGTAGGCAGTAATGCGTTTCCACAGTACAGACAGGATAACAACCGGACCGAATGCGGCACCAAAACCTGCCCATGCGTAAGCTACCAAGCCCAATACTTTGCTGTTAGGATCAGAAGCAATCAGGATGGAAATCACGGCAATCGCCAAAACCATCAGACGGCCAATCCATACCAACTCGGCTTGTTGTGCTTTTTTACGCAGGAAGCCTTTGTAGAAGTCTTCGGTAATCGCGCTGGAGCAAACCAACAATTGGCAGGACAGGGTGGACATTACGGCGGCGAGAATCGCACTCAAGATGATACCGGCAATCCAAGGGTTGAAAAGCAGGGTGGCCAAAGCGATGAAGATACGTTCGTGGTTGCCATTCATTTCATCAACGTGGGCAGGATTGGCACCGAAGTAAGCGATACCGAAGTAGCCGACAGCCACAGCACCAGCCATACACAGAATCATCCAAGTCATACCGATACGGCGTGCAGAAACCAGAGATTTAGCGCTTTCAGCAGCCATGAAACGGGCCAAAATGTGTGGTTGGCCGAAATAGCCCAAGCCCCAAGCAGCGGTAGAGATAATGCCGATGAAAGTAGTACCGGCAAACAAGCTGCCGTATTCTTTACCGGTAGAAGCGGCAACTTGTTGGATGGCAGCATTCATTTGATCTGCACCGCCCAAACCCAAGTACACCATGATAGGAGTCAGTACCAATGCAAAAATCATCAAAGAAGCTTGCAGGGTATCGGTCCAGCTTACTGCCAAGAAACCGCCCAAGAAGGTATAGGCGATGGTTGCACCGGCACCCAGCCACATGGCTTGAGTGTAAGACATACCGTGGAACAGGCTTTGGAACAGGGTAGCACCGGCTACGATGCCTGAAGCACAGTAAATAGTGAAGAAGAACAAGATAATCAGTGCAGAAACCACTTTCATCAAGTGACCGCCGGCACCGAAGCGGTGGAAGAAGTAATCAGGAAGCGTCAGCGCATTGTTGGCGTATTCGGTATGTACGCGCAGACGGCCTGCAACCAACAGCCAGTTGAGGTATGCACCCACAATCAGACCAATGGCAATCCAAGCTTCATTCAAACCGCTCAGGTAAATGGCACCTGGCAAGCCCATCAAAAGCCAACCTGACATATCGGAAGCACCGGCAGACATCGCGGTCACGAACGGACCTAAGCTGCGGCCACCGAGGATGTAGTCGTCGAAGTTTCGTGTTGAAAAATAGGCGGCGAGGCCGATCAGTAATACGGCGACCAAATAGATCGCGAAAGTGATATACATGGGATTCATGTACTTATTCCTCATCTAACTTTTAAAACGGGTTTGAAATTGCAAGCAATTCATACCCAAACTTTTTTCTAATAAAAATACAGCTTAAAAATCCTGTTTTTTGCGAGAGAGACAGGATAAATTATTTTCAAATACAATAAAATACGAAATCTTAATGCATTAAATTGTAAATAATTTAAACCAGCATACCGCAAAAAGTCGCTTTTGCAAAGCGAAGAACTCAGCCTTTATTCGAAATTGATGCCGCCTTTTGGCTAAGTCATTTAAAAACATAAAAATATATAAATTTTTACTGATGATGACGAAGGAAAGTGTGTGAAACTATCTTTCCTGATGTTTTTTGGGGATTAAAGAGAAAAAGTAATTAAACGACTTGGACTTTCAGACGGCCCTGTGCAGAAACCCCGTATCTGTGTCGGGCAGATACGGGGTTTTTAGAAAAAAGACTACATCAAATAGAAAAATCGTCTTTTAATAAGTGTTTGTAAGCAAAGAGATAAGAGGCTGCTACAAAGGATGATCCGCCCAGGACGTTGCCTAAGAAAACGGGAATCATGTTGTAGAAAAATTGACCCCAGCTGACGTTTGCGCCCGCCCAAATGCCGGCCGGAATGATGAACATATTGGCAACAAAGTGTTGAAAGCCGATTAATACGAAGATCATAACCGGGAACCACATGGCTAAGATTCGTCCTGAAGTATGGCGTGCGCCGAAGTAAAACCAGATGCCCATACACACCATCCAGTTACATGCGATGGCAGAAACGAATGCGCGGCCGAAGTCCATATTGACTTTAGCTTCGGCAATGGCAATGGTTTTCGCTGCGGCCGGCCCTTCGGCAAGGCCAACGTAGTGGCCGAGGAAATAGGCCATGGCTACGGCGCCTGCCAGATTGCCCAAGCTGACAATCAGCCAGTTACGCACCAGTTTATGGGTGCTGACGCGGCCGGTCAATCTGCCCAAAGTCATAATCATCATATTGCCTGTTGCCAACTCGCCGCCGCCGATTAAGATACAAATCAGTGCGATAGGGAACACGGATGCGCCCAACAGGGCAGCCAGACCGTTCCATTCGGCAGGAATGCCGCTGATGACGCGCAGGCAGGCAAGATAGCCGAAGCCGACATAACCGCCGCCTAAGAAACTCAAAATCACCAACATTTTGATGCTGAATTCAGATTTGGCGCAACTCTTGCCGATGGCGTCCTGCAAAATTTCATGAGGGAACAGGTCTCGTGTATCCATGAAGTTTCCTTAAGGTTAATATAAGAATAAAAATATCTTTCTTTATCATACGGATGGCGAGTTTGCCTGAGAATATGGCGGATAGGAAATAACGGCTGATTGTAAGGATAGAAGCGTAGGTTATATATTGGCAGCCGATGTGTGAAAGGCCGTCTGAAAGCAATACTTTCAGACGGCCTTTAGATGGGGGAATGGGAATTATAAGCGCGTTACGCTTAAAACGCCTTTGATGTCGCCCAAGCTGGCTAATACGCGCGGCAGGTCGTTGACTTGGCGGACTTCAAGGGTAAAGCGCATACTGGCTTCCAAATCGCGCGATTGGGTTTGCACCGCGGTAACGTTGAGTTTATGACGCGCCAGCGCATCCGAAACGTCGCGTAGCAAACCGGAGCGGTCTTGGGCGCGGATTTCAACATCGACGGCAAATACTTGTCCTTCTTGCAAGGCTGCCCAGCTTGCATTCAACACTTTTTCAGGAGCCTGTTCGGCAAGGTGGCGGAAAGAAGGGCAGGTATTACGGTGGACGGAAATACCGCGGTCGCGGGTAACAAAGCCCACAATATCGTCGGGCGGCGCGGGTTTGCAGCATTTGGCAAGCGTGGTCATCAGGCCGTCTTCGCCGTCAATCAAAATGCCGTTTTTGCCGCCTTTTTTGATTTTGGACTGCTTGACGATATTGGTTTCATCAATCGGTACAGGAGGCGGTTCATTCAGCGCGCCGCAGGCTTTGTGGATGGCGCGGTTAGAAACTTCGCCCTGACCGATGGCCGTATAGAGTTCGTCGGTTTTTTTGAAGCCGAGTTTTTCCGCCAATGCTTGCAGATTAGGTTTTGGGAAGATTTTTGACAACTGTTTGTCCAACTGGGTGCGGCCTTCTTCGCGCACGGTATCCGCATTTTGCTGGCGGATGTAGGCACGGATTTTACTGATGGCGCGGTTGGATTTGACCCAGCCTTCGTAGAGCCAGTTGACGGAAGGGTTCCCCTCTTTGGCGGTAATGATTTCAACGCGTTGTCCGTTTTCCAAAGGCGTGGACAGCGGCACGATTTGTCCTTCGACTTTTGCACCGCGACAACGGTCGCCCACGCTACTGTGCAGAGCATAGGCAAAGTCGATGGGGGTAGCTCCCGTAGGCAGGGAGAGGACTTTGCCGTGCGGGGTCAAAACGTAAATCGTGTCGTTGAACAGCTCGGTTTTAAAGGCGGCGGCAAGGTCTTCTTTGCCGCTTTCAGCCATGTTTTCGCGCCAGTCTAGGAGTTGGCGCAACCAAGCGATTTTCTGTTCATAGGCGGAATCACCCTTGCCACCTTCTTTATAACGCCAATGGGCGGCAACACCGAATTCGTTGAATTGGTGCATGTCGAAGGTGCGGATTTGGACTTCCACACCTTTGTCTTCCGGGCCGACGATAACGGTGTGCAAACTTTTATAGCCGTTGCCTTTCGGGTTGGCGATATAGTCGTCAAACTCGCCCGGAATCGGCTGCCAGAGGCTGTGGACAATGCCCAGCGTGGTGTAACATTCAGGAATGGTGTCCACCAAAATCCGTACGGCGCGGATGTCGAACAAGCCGTCGAAAGTGAGCTTTTTCTTCACCATTTTTTTGTAAATGGAGTAGATGTGCTTCGGTCTTCCGGCAACTTCAAAATGAATATTGTATTTTGTCAGTTCCGTACGCAGGATATTGAGGAAGTTTTCGATGTATTCGAGGCGCTCAGTGCGTTTTTCGTCCAAAAGCAGGGCGATTTCGCGGTATTTTTCCGGTTCTTGATGACGGAAGCCCAAATCTTCGAGCTGCCATTTGAGTTGCCACACGCCCAAGCGGTTGGCGAGCGGGGCAAAAATGTCGAGGGTTTCTTTGGCAACGGCGCGCTTTTCAGGATTGTCGGGAACGTTGCTTAAGAATTGGAGGGTGCGCGTACGCATGGCCAGTTTGATCAGGACGACGCGGATGTCGGTAACCATCGCCAACAGCATTTTGCGCATGGTTTCGGCTTGTTGGGCGCGTTCTTCCGGCGTGGCAAGGCTGTCCACGCGGGCGAATTGGGTCAGTTTCTGCACTTCGTCCACACCTTTGACCAGCTCGCAAACGGTGCTGTTGCAGCGTTCGGTAACCAATTCTTGCCAAGTGGGAACGTATTTGCCGATGTCGGACAAAATCGTAGCTGCCACGGCATCGGGCAATAAGTCGAGTTCGCTGACGATTTGCATTGAGCCGAGAAAATGTTCCATCAATGGCTCGCCGTAAGTCGTTAGGGCATCGGCAGGATAATGTTCTTTAGACAGGTCAAAGGCCGTCTGAATCAGGTTTTTATCGGGATCAGGCAGCGCGGCAACATAGCCGTCGAACCATGCGATGAGGCCTTCCAGCGTTACGCTCGATGTTTGGGGCGTTTGGCGAATAGTGGTCATGGCGTGCGTTTTTTTCTTTCTGATAAAAACGCTGCTATTGTAACAGTTTATTGCCGACAGCCCTAGATTTGTATGCGAATGCGGCACTATGTTTCAGGACACCTTGTTTCAGACGGCCTTGGGTGTTATGGTTAACCGTTTTGAAATTTTAAGGAGCATTTCGATGAAACTGTATATTTACGACCATTGCCCGTTTTGTGTTCGTGCGCGGATGATTTTCGGCTTGCGCGATGTGGCGGTGGAAGAAGTTGTCTTGGCGAACGATGACGAAGCTACACCGATTGGCATGATTGGCTCAAAACAAGTGCCGATTTTACAAAAAGAAGACGGTTCGTTTATGGGCGAGAGTTTGGATATTGTCCGTTACATCGATCAAGGCCGTCTGAAAGAAGAAGTTCGTTCCGAGGTTCAAGCTTGGTTGGACAAAGTGGGCGAATACAATAACAAATTGGTACAGCCGCGCATGGTCAAAATTGGTTTGCCCGAATTTGAGACCGATGAAGCGAAAAAATACTTTATCGACAAAAAAGAGAAAAGTATCGGCAATTTCGAGACTAATCTGAACAAAACGGCGCAATATCTGGAGCGTCTGCATCAAGACTTGGCAGAACTGGAAGCGCTGGTGTGCGAAGGCGAGGGCTTGGGCGGTGAAATCAGTTTGGAAGATATCCTGACGTTCCCTATTTTGCGTAACTTGACCGTTGTGCGCGGTATTCAATGGCCGCAAAAATTGATGGATTATTTGTTGGCGATGAGCGAGCGTTCCGGCGTGGCTCTGTATTTTGACCGCGCGTTGTGATGAATGTTTGAAACATAAAAAAGGCCGTCTGAAAGTTTTTTCAGACGGCCTTTGGGTTTAATAGGCAATCGTTTCGGCAACCTGTGACAAACCGTTTTCCAACGATTCGAGCATGGCGGTATAGCCGTCGCCTTGCTGCGGCGTGACGGCGTTAAACGGTTTGCTGCGTCCGTCCGGCCATTGTGCATAACCGCTGATGGTGGTTTGCCCCTGATAGCTGCCTTGGAAGGCTTCGATATAGACTTTCAGGGTTTGGCTGCTTTGGCTGCGTGAAGCAGGCACAAAGGTGCGATGCGGATTGAGGCGGTTGAGCTTGTTGCTGAGGTTTGCTGCCAACGCGCCATCGAGCGGAGCTGCCCAAAGGTGGTTTTTCGCCAGATTCACATGGTAGGCATCGGTTTGGTAAACGAGACCGCCGTTGGCAAGCGGTTCGGCAAGGTTGACTTTGACCGCGATTTCATTGCCTTGTGCAGCCGGACGGATGTACTGGCTGTCGGGCAGGACGAAATATTGTGTGCTTTGCGCAGTGCCGCAGGCGGCAAGCGTCAGGGCGGCGGCAATCGGGAAGAGGCGCATTATCGGCTTCCTTTCGGGATAGGGTCTTTGCTGCTGCTGTTGAAAATCAGCGCGTTGGGTTTTTCTTTTAAAGTATTGATCACGGGTTGAACATCTTTTAAGGTTTTGTCCAAACTTTGCAGTGTATTTTGTACGTCGCCGTAGATAGGCGATTGAGGCGATACGCCTTGCAGGGTTTGACGCAACTCTTTCAGAGTTTGGTTCAACTCGTTCGGAATGTTTTGTGTCTGCGGTTTGCCGACCAGTTTATCGATGGAGCTTAGGGCGGCATTGGCAGATTTGAGTGTGGACTTGAGCTCGGCAAGCGAACCGTTCAAGCCGGCAACGGTTTTATCCAATGGCAGGTTATTGAACTTGTCTAACAAGTTGGCCACTTTTGCCTGCAAATCGTCTAAACCGCCGCCTTGGGTTGCGATAACGGTATCGCCTGCATAAACGGTATGCGGTCGCAGCTTAGGCGAGGCGGAAGGCTGATCGTTCAACTCAATCATTTTGCTGCCGGTCAGCAGGTTGTTGCTGGAGATGGTGGCGGTCAGGCCTTTATTTAAGGCCGTCTGAAATTGTTGTTTCCAATGTTCTTTGCTTTGTTCGTCGGCATTGATTTCCAAACGGGAAGGCTCGATGCGGATGCGTACGGGAATCCAACCGTTTTCAAACAAATGCAGGCTGTCGTTGCGGTCGAAATAAGGGACATCGGAAACCACGCCGACATTCAGGCCTTTGTATTCAACAGGCGAACCGGCAGTCAGGCCGCGTACGGATTGTTTGAAAAACGCAGTGTAATACAGCGAGCGGTCGTCAGGCAGGTTGGCGACTTCGCTGCGGCTGTCATAAAGCGTGAAGCTGTCTTCGCTTTTGACGTTTTTGCTGTCGCTTGTTTTAGGCGAGTCAAAGGAAATCGCGCCGGACAGCAGGGCAGCTAGAGGGGCGGAGTTGAGTTTGACACCGCTGCCTGTGGTTTCGATATTAATGCCGCTTTCCAGCCAGAAACGGCTGGAGGAATTAATCAGTTTGTCGTTGGGGCTTTGGATGAAGATGGTGTAATGCACGCTTTGGTCGGACGGGTCGAAATGTGCGCTTTCTACTTGGCCGACCATAAAGTTTTCATACAAAACAGGGCTGCTGACGTTGAGGATGCGGTCGTTTTTACCGATCAAATTCAGGCGCAGGCCGCTTTGACCGATGGCGGCAATCGGCGGAATGTCTTGGACGACAAATACGTCTTTGGTTTCTTGGCTTTTGCCCGGTGTAAATGCAATATATGAGCCGGAAAGCAAGGTTCCCAAGCCGGTAACGCCGCTTTGGTCGATACGCGGTTTGACCACCCAAAATTGGGTATCACTGCGGATAAGGTCTTTGGCGTCGGCACTGAGTTGGGCAGTAACTTCCACGCCTTTTTGGTCGTCGCGTAATTTGATGCGGGTAACGCGTCCGACATCGACATTCAACACTTTAATAACGGTGTTGTTGACTTCGATGCCTTCCGCGCTGTCCATCAACAGTGTAACGACAGGGCCGCGGTTGCGGATGTCTTTAACCAAAAGCCAGCCGCCGGCAATCAGCGCAATCAGCGGAATTAGCCACACGATAGATGTGAAGACATTGGTTTTCTTGACACGCGCCGAGGCGTGATAATTGGGTGAAGAATCGTGTTTTTTCATTGTGTTAAGGTCTGGTCAGAATCAAGGCCGTCTGAAAGCTGCTGTTGCTTGTCCCAAATCAGACGGGGATCGAAATAATAGGCCGAAAGCATGGTCAAAATAACGACCAGGCAGAAGTAAATCGCCGCGCCACCCGGCACGACGCGCGCCATATTGGTGTGGAACGAACTCATCAAAATAATAATCACAAAAATATCAATCATCGACCAGCGGCCGATGGATTCGGTAATCCGATACAAAACCGACATCTTGTCCGCGCTCATCACGGGTTTGAAGTATGCGGAATAAATCAAAACCGCCATCGCAATAATCTTCAAAACCGGCAGCATAATACTGGCACTAAAGATAATCACGGCAATCAACCGGTCGCCGTCGTCCCACATATAAACAATGCCGTTGAAAATCGTGTTGATCTCCAAAGCCGTCGGGTTGGACGAAATCATAATCGGCAGGATGTTGGCAGGGAAATACAGGATAAACGCTGCCATTAAAAACGCCAGCGAAATGCTCAGACTTTTCGGGCGGCGGCGGTATAAGTCTGCACCGCATACGCCGCAAGGTTGCTCGTCTTTATTGCGGAAATACAGGCAGCGGCTGCAACAGATTTTGTCTTCAGTGGCCGTCTGAACCGCATGGCCGCCGGTTAAACGGTGAATCTTATAATAAACCCAATGCTGCGGAATCGATACCGAAGTCCGAATCAGCATGACCGACAACGGAAACATCAGATAAAACGCCGAGCCGAATTCCACTGTGGCAACGGACGAGAGCTTGATATACGCTACCAAAGTGGAAATAAAAAACACATCCACCATAATCCAATGACGCAGCCTCACCAATACACGCGTTGCAAAGCGCAGCGCAGGGTAGGCCTTTTCGCGTATCAAGGCCGTATAAACATAAAGGCAGAGCAGTAAAAACAGTAAAGGCGCACCAAAGGTGAGGATAAACATCACTTCCGCCAGAAAACCATAATCCAGCGAAATCAAAAGCCGCATCATTTGCGGCAGCGACAAAATCGATGTCACGCCGAATAAATCGACGCGGATATACACCATATTGTACGCGAACGCCATCAGAATCAAGGTTGTCAGCGCATAGGCAATCGGCGCGATATACGGATTGTTTTCCACTTCCACGATTTCATGGTTGCACACCGGACAATGCGCTTCCTGTCCCTGACGCAGGCGCGGAATATCCATACGGCAGCCGCAATCAGGGCATTCCACCGTATGTGCAGGCAGCGTCGCATCAGGAAGATAAGACTTGTAGCGCCACCAGCGATGGTAGGCAGGAATCCGTTTCATGGTTCGGCAGGGGATAAAGAAGGTGCAAAGAGTGTCGCATTATAAAGGAAAACAGCAGGATAGCCCAAATTTAGGTCGATATTTGATTGAATGGCAGCTGCTTAATAAGGTTTGGGTTGTCTGAAAAGTTTGAAAAGGGTTTAGAAGGTTATTGCTATGGGCTGTTAAATTTTATTAATAGGGCTTAGTTTGGTTTATTGTCATTAGTATAAAAATAAGATATATTCTCATTCATTAAAAACACGATGAGCCTTGTAGATCTGTGGAAGGTACGCGGTTAACGAATCTGAAGCAGGTTAAAAATTATCTTCTTTGTTTTTAAAACGATTCTTTTCAAATTAGACGGTATTTTTAACCATAAAGGCCGTCTGAAACCATTAGTCTCTTAATTCAAAGGAAACATCATGAGTGAAACCCAAGAGCTGACTTTCGCCAAACGCTTGAAAGAGCAAACCACGACAACGCACGACAGCGTTGATAACTTGGTTATGTCCGTTCAACCTTTTTCCAGCAAAGAAAACTACATCAAATTCTTGAAACTTCAATCTGTTTTCCACAAGGCTGTTGACCATATCTATAAAGATGCCGAATTGAATAAAGCCATTCCAGAGCTTGAATACATGGCGCGTTACGATGCCGTGACTCAAGACTTGAAAGACTTGGGCGAAGAGCCTTACAAATTTGACAAAGAATTGCCACACGAAACCGGTAGTAAAGCCATCGGCTGGCTGTATTGCGCCGAAGGTTCTAATTTGGGCGCGGCATTCTTGTTCAAACACGCTCAAAAACTCGAATACACCGGCGAATTTGGCGCACGCCACCTGGCTCCTCATCCGAACGGCCGCGGCAAACACTGGCGCGCTTTTGTCGAGCATCTGAATGCTTTGAACTTGACTCCGGAAGCTGAAGCGGAAGCCATTCAAGGCGCACGCGAAGCTTTTGAATTCTATAAAGTGATTCTGCGTGAAACCTTCGGTTTGCCGGAAGGTGCGGAAGCGCCTGAAGGTATGACGCCGCACAGACTCTAAAAAATAATTAAATCAAACAGACAAGGTCTCGGCGTAGATGTTTGCAGAGGCCTTTAATTACACAACAAAGTTTTGTTTGAACGGGTTGCTGTCTTATTAATCATTAATGATTATCAGAAATTTTTTATGCATTAACTGATGGATGAACAATCCATTACATCTTGAGTTGATAATATGAAACCATTACAAATGCTCCCCATTGCTGCGCTGGTCGGCAGTATTTTCGGCAATCCAGTCTTGGCAGCGGATGAAGCTGCAACCGAAACCACACCCGTTAAAGCAGAAATAAAAGAAGTCCGCGTTAAAGGCCAGCGCAATGCGCCTGCAGCCGTGGAACGTGTCAACCTTGGCCGTATCCAACAAGAAATGGTACGTGACAACAAAGACTTGGTACGTTATTCCACCGACGTTGGCTTGAGCGACAGTGGCCGCCATCAAAAAGGCTTTGCCGTACGCGGCGTGGAAGGCAACCGTGTCGGCGTCAGCATTGACGGCGTAAACCTGCCTGATTCCGAAGAAAACTCGCTGTATGCCCGTTATGGCAACTTCAACAGCTCGCGTCTGTCTATCGACCCCGAACTCGTGCGCAACATCGAAATCGTGAAGGGCGCAGACTCTTTCAATACCGGTAGCGGTGCATTGGGTGGCGGCGTGAATTACCAAACCCTGCAAGGTCATGATTTGCTGTTGCCTGAGCGTCAGTTCGGCGTGATGATGAAAAACGGTTACAGCAGCCGTAACCGCGAATGGACAAATACACTTGGGTTCGGTTTGAACAACGACCGCGTGGATGCCGCTTTGCTGTATTCGCAACGTCGCGGCCATGAGACTGAAAGCGCAGGCGAGCGTGGTTATCCGGTAGAGGGCGCCGGCAGCGGAGCGAATATTCGTGGTTCTGCGCGCGGTATTCCTGACCCGTCCAAACATAAATACCACAGTTTCTTGGGTAAGATTGCTTACCAAATCAACGACAATCATCGTATCGGCGCATCTCTCAACGGTCAGCAGGGCCACAATTACACGATCGAAGAGTCTTATAACCTGACCGCTTCTTCTTGGCGCGAAGCCGATGACGTAAACAGACGGCGCAATGCCAACCTGTTTTACGAGTGGACGCCCGATTCGAATTGGTTGTCGTTGTTGAAAGCGGACTTCGATTATCAGAAAACCAAAGTAGCGGCGGTTAACAACAAAGGCTCGTTCCCGATGGATTATTCTACCTGGACGCGCAACTATAATCAGAAGGATTTGGACGAAATCTACAACCGCAGCATGGATACAACCTTCAAACGCATTACATTGCGTATGGACAGCCAACCGTTGCAAATGGGCGGCCAACATCGCTTGTCGTTTAAAACTTTCGCCAGCCAGCGTGAGTTTGAAAACTTAAACCGCGACGACTACTACTTCAGCGGCCGTATTTTACGCACGTCCAGCACGATTCAGCATCCAGTGAAAACCAACAACTACGGTTTCTCGCTGTCTGATCAAATCCAATGGAACGACGTGTTTAGCAGCCGCGCAGGTATCCGTTACGACTACACCAAAATGACGCCGCAGCAACTGAATGCCGAATGTCATGCTTGTGACAAAACACCACCTGCAGCCAACACTTATAAAGGCTGGAGCGGTTTTGTCGGCTTGGCTGCACAGCTGAGTCAGACATGGCGTTTGGGTTACGATGTAACTTCCGGTTTCCGCGTGCCGAATGCGTCTGAAGTGTATTTCACTTACAACCACGGCTCAGGTACCTGGTTGCCTAATCCGAACCTGAAAGCCGAGCGCAGCACCACCCATACCCTTTCTCTGCAAGGCCGCAGCGAAAAAGGTACTTTGGATGCCAACCTGTATCAAAGCAATTACCGCAACTTCTTGTCTGAAGAGCAGAAGCTGACCACCAGTGGCGATGTCGGCTGTACTCAGATGAATTACTACTATGGTATTTGTAGCAATCCTTATTCCGAAAAACTGGAATGGCAGATGCAAAACATCGACAAGGCCCGAATCCGTGGTCTTGAGCTGACAGGCCGTCTGAATTTAGGTCAAGTGGTTTCTTTTGTACCTGAAGGCTGGAAATTGTTTGGTTCTGTCGGCTACGCGAAGAGCAAACTGTCGGGCGACAACAGCCTGCTGTCCACTCAGCCTCTGAAAGTGATTGCCGGTGTCGATTACGAAAGCCCGAGCGAAAAATGGGGTGTGTTCTCCCGCCTGACTTATTTGGGTGCGAAAAAAGCTAAAGATGCGCAGTACACCGTGTTTGAAAACACCGGTTGGGGTACGCCTTTGCAAGAAAAAGTAGTAGATTATCCATGGCTGAACAAATCGGCTTATGTGTTTGATATGTACGGCTTCTACAAACCGGCTAAAAACCTGACTTTGCGTGCCGGTGTGTACAATATGTTCAACCGCAAATACACCACTTGGGACTCCCTGCGCGGCCTGTACAGCTACAGCACCACCAACGGGGTTGACCGCGATGGCAAAGGCTTAGACCGCTACCGCGCCCCAGGCCGCAATTACGCTGTATCGCTGGAATGGAAATTCTAAGCAGTTAACGGATAGCTAAAGGCCGTCTGAAAGTTTTGATGACTTTCAGACGGCCTTTTTTATTTACAGCGAAATCTTTAAACGGATAACAACGGCTGCTGCCGAACAATCGCGCGGATGATGGCGCGGTTGGGGTGTAGCGCGGTTCTCAGCCTTTGCGATAGTGGATGCGGCAAACCGAGTATTTCGGCCGCAATGGCGGCGGCGCAGATGGGGGCTGTCGCCAGTCCGCGTGTGCCGTGTGCCGTATTGATGTAGGCATTGGGCAGGTAAGGGCAGGGGATTTTGTCGAGGCGGTAGTTTTTGTCCAATGCCAGCTTGGCGTAGGCGGACTGCATGGCGGCGATGTCGCCGAGTGCGCCGACAATGGGCAAGTGGTCGAGGCTGTCGCAACGCAGGGCGGCATGGCCTTGTGTGTCTTGAAGGCCGTCTGAAAACGAATCTTGCTCAAATAGGGATTGTGCCAATGGCGGATTGAGCTGTTGCAGGGCGGAGCGGTTTTCGGTTTCTTCGTTTGGATACCAAGTTTCATCGTTGCTGTTGAGGACAAATGTCGCGCCGTAGCAGTGGCGGCCTTGCCAGCTCGGACTGATGTAGCTTTCTCCGGAAATGGCGCAACGCAGCTTTTGTGAAAACGGGCTGGCGGACACAACGCCAGTTTGTCCACGGATTTGGCGGAAAGGCAGGGCGGAGACGTTGGTGTCGGCGGCAGTCGGGCTATGCGCGCCCATACAGTAAACGATATGGCTGGCATTGAAATGCGCATCCGGCGTGTGTGCCGTCCATTGTGTGCCGTCATGCGATACGGCGGTCAGCGGCGAGTGTTCGTGCAACTCAATCAGCGGATGATTCAATAAGGTATGCACGACGGCGGGCGGATTCAGCCATACGCCTTGCGGCCAGTAAAGGCCGTCTGAAAATACGTCTATGCCTGCAATGTGCGCAGCCTCTTCGGCAGATACGCTGCGGTAGAGGTGTTTATGCTGGTGTTGCAAACCCAAGGCCTGATTGCGTTTGCGTTCGCTGTCGTCAAAATTCAAATGCAATACGCCGTCGCCGCCCCATACGTCGGAATCAGGCAGCAAGTCTTCCAACAATCGGCGCGTGTAGCCGTAGCCTGTCAGCAGCAGCTCGGTTTGTTCGGTATCGTGTGGCGAGATTTTGGCGTAGAGCAAGCCTTGGCGGTTGCCGCTGCCTGCCTGCGCCGCTTTGCCTGCCTCCAAAATCGTAACGCGTACGCCGTGCTCAGCCAGTTTGCGTGCGGTCGCTGCACCGGCAATGCCTGCGCCGATAATCAGGACGTGTTCGGGCGCGGCTTGATGTTCAGGCCGTCTGAACCAAGGTTTTAGGGGAGTTGGGACGGATTGGGGCATGGCTTCGGTTTGCCATTCGATATGATGGAAATGTTCGTGTAAGCGGTCGGCGCGGTGTGGCGGAACCAGCCAGAGATGCACATCAGGCAAGAGGTTTTCCAAAACATTGACGCTGTTGAACTGAAGGCATTTCATGGCTTGAGCGAGACGGTTGTTCAGACGGCCTTCAAGCTCGGAGGGATGATTTGGCAGCGGAAAATCGGGAATATGGTTTTCAGGCAGACAGACAATCAAATAAAGCGGCGCGGTATGTTGTTCGATGGCGCGGTAAAGGGTAGCAAGGGAAGGTGTGGTGTTCCAAGCAAGGCAGGTCATGATGAAAGGCCGTCTGAAAAAAGAGGCTTTATTGTAACGCGGTTTGCGCGGATAGAATATCCGGACGGGTTTTGATAAAATCTTTCGATATTTGTTTTCTCATTGATTTTCATACAGGAATTTTATGCGCCGTCTTTTATTGTGCCTTCTCACTTCCGGCTTGCCCGTTGCCTGTTTATCTGCGCCGCCGGATAACGGCGGCCAAGCTTTTCAGTCCGAACGCTGGGCAACACCCATTAAACACGATGCCAACCTTTATCGCATCGACGACAAGCTTTACCGCAGCGAGCAGCCCGTTGCCGAAGATGGCGAAGCCATCGTCAAGCTAGGCATTCAAAGCGTGATCAACCTGCGCTTTTTCGACCGCAACGATGACGATCATTTGAAGGCGTATGGATTGACCTTGCTAAACCGTCCGTTGCTGTCATGGAGCATTAAGCCGAAAGAGATTGCGGAAATCCTATACCTGATTGAAAAACAACAGCAAAACGGCGCAGTGCTTATCCATTGTTATCACGGCGCGGACCGTACCGGTTTGATTGCCGGAATGTACCGCATCATTTATCAAGGCTGGCCGGTGGAAGAGGCAAAAGCCGAAATGCAACATGGGCCTTACGGTTATCACAGCATTTGGAAAAACATTGCCAAGCTGTTTACCGAAGAGAAAGTCAAGCAGGTTAAAACGCATTTGGAAGCCTTGCGCAAACGCGGTTGACGCCAAGATTCAAAACATAAAAAGGCCGTCTGAAAGATTTGTTTTTTCAGATGGCCTTTTTAATGACAGACGGTTTAAATCACAAAATCCGTAGATGATAATTGAATGCTTTGATCCATATCGGCAGATGGGGTTTTGGAAGAGCGGCCGACCGGTTTGGCCGGTACGCCGACGACGGTAATCGAAGACGGTACGTCGGCAACCACCACGCTGCCTGCGCCGATTTTGGCATTTTTGCCGATGCGGATGTTGCCCAAAATCGAAGCGTTCGCACCAATCATCACGCCATCACTGATTTTCGGATGGCGGTCGCCGCTTTCTTTGCCCGAGCCGCCCAGCGTTACGCCGTGGAGGATGGAAATATTGTTGCCCAAGACGGCGGTTTCGCCGGCGACAAAACCGGTGGCATGGTCGAGCATCAAACCATGACCGAAACGCGCAGCCGGGTGGATATCGACGCCGAACACTTCCGACATGCGGTTTTGCAGGAAATACGCCAGCGTTTTGCGGCCGTTTTGATAAAGCCAGTGGTTGATGCGGTGCGCCTGTACGGCGTGGAAACCTTTGAAATACAACAGCGGTAGCGAATATTCATCACAAGCCGGGTCGCGCTCGTAAATGGCTTTCAAGTCGGCCTCGACACATTTGCTGATGCGGGTGTCCGCACTTAAAGCCTGCTGATAAATTTCAAACAGCGCACGCACGTCCATAATCGGGCTGCCGAGCTTGCTGGAAAGATGGTAGGCAAGTACCGAATCGAGCGAATCGTGGCGCAACACGGTTTGATGCAGGAAGCTCGCCAGCATCGGTTCGGCCGCGGCGGTGGCTTCGGTTTCTTCGCGGATGGTGTGCCACAGATTAAAATCAGTTGAATTCAAATGGTCTTTTTTCATGTTTGAGGCCGTCTGAAGAATACAATCAGATGGTTATCTTACCGTTTTCCAACGTCTTTTAACAAGGCATTTGATAATCGACGTTCAAATGCTTGAAGTTTTTTCAGACGGCCTTATATATGAAACATCGAATATCAACACGCTAAAAGGATGTCAGAAATGACGGAGCATAACGAACAACATCAACACGAAGCAGAAGAAGCGGCAGCCGTAGAAACTGCCGAAACCGTTGAAACCGAACAAGCCGAACCGACTTACGAAGAACTTCAGGCGCGTGTCGCCGAGTTGGAAGGCCAGCTCAAAGACAGCGAGCTGCGCGGTTTGGCAAACGAGCAAAACCTGCGCCGCCGCCATCAGCAGGAAATCGCCGATACCCATAAATTCGCCGGACAAAAATTTGCAGCAGAAATGTTGCCGGTTAAAGATTATCTCGAAATGGCGCTGCTGGACCAAAGTGGCAATTTCGATGCGCTGAAAATGGGCGTGCAAATGACTTTGAACGAGCTGCAAAAAGCATTTGATGCCACACATATTAAAGAAATCAACCCACAGCCGGGCGACAAACTCGATCCGCACCAACATCAAGCCATGCAGGCAGTCGTCAGCGAGCAAGAGCCGAATACCATCGTCAGCGTAATGAAAAAAGGCTATACATTGGCCGACCGCGTGCTGCGTCCTGCAATGGTTGTTGTGGCGAAAAAAGAAGATTGAAGGCATCGCTTGATAAAGTTTATCAAGCATAAAATCTTCAGACGGCCTTATCCGGTTTCAAAACCCGATGTTCCGCTATTGGAAAATCATTCCGATAAACCGGAATCGGAAAATGAAAACCGGGCCGTCTGAAAAAAGAATAAACGGCTTGTGGATAAATAAATCAAGCACTTGAATTTAATCTTAAAAAAAATTCAAAATAGGCCTTGAAAAAAAATGAAGCAACCTTATTTACAAGCCATCGGAACGAAATGTTCCACAGGATTATTAATTAAGAAAAGTTTATTTAGGAGCAACATAATATGGCAAAAGTAATCGGTATTGACTTAGGTACAACCAACTCTTGTTTGGCCATTTCTGAAAACGGTCAAACCAAAGTAATCGAAAACGCAGAAGGCGCACGCACCACTCCTTCCGTTATCGCTTATTTGGACGGCGGCGAAATCCTCGTCGGCGCACCTGCAAAACGCCAAGCGGTAACCAACGCTAAAAACACTATTTACGCGGCCAAACGTTTGATCGGCCACAAATTTGAAGACAAAGAAGTACAACGCGACATCGAATCCATGCCTTTTGAAATCATCAAAGCCAACAACGGCGACGCATGGGTGAAAGCACAAGGCAAAGAGCTGTCTCCTCCTCAAATTTCCGCAGAAGTTTTGCGTAAAATGAAAGAAGCTGCCGAAGCTTACTTAGGCGAAAAAGTCACTGAAGCCGTGATTACCGTTCCTGCCTACTTCAACGACAGCCAACGTCAAGCAACTAAAGACGCAGGCCGCATCGCAGGTTTGGAAGTAAAACGCATCATCAACGAACCGACCGCAGCCGCTTTGGCATTCGGTATGGACAAAGGTGACAGCAAAGACCGTAAAATTGCCGTGTATGACTTGGGTGGCGGTACTTTCGATATTTCCATCATCGAAATTGCCAACATCGACGGCGACAAACAATTCGAAGTATTGGCAACCAACGGCGACACCTTCTTGGGCGGCGAAGACTTCGACCAACGCTTGATCGACTACATCATTGACGAGTTCAAAAAAGAACAAGGCATTGATTTGAAACAAGACGTCATGGCTCTGCAACGCCTGAAAGAAGCTGCCGAGAAAGCCAAAATCGAATTGTCCAGCGGTCAGCAAACCGAAATCAACCTGCCGTACATTACTATGGACGCAACCGGTCCGAAACACTTGGCCATGAAAATTACCCGTGCCAAATTCGAAAGCCTGGTTGAAGATTTGATCCAACGTTCTATCGAGCCTTGCAAAATCGCATTGAAAGATGCCGGCTTGAGCACCAGCGACATCGACGACGTAATTTTGGTCGGCGGTCAAAGCCGTATGCCGAAAGTACAAGAAGCCGTTCGAGACTTCTTCGGCAAAGAGCCTCGTAAAGACGTGAACCCTGACGAAGCCGTTGCCGTAGGCGCAGCGATTCAAGGCGAAGTATTGAGCGGCGGCCGCAGCGACGTATTGCTGCTGGACGTAACCCCTCTGTCCTTGGGTATCGAAACCATGGGCGGCGTGATGACCAAGCTGATTCAAAAGAACACTACTATTCCGACTAAAGCGTCTCAAGTGTTCTCTACTGCCGAAGACAACCAAAGCGCTGTAACCATCCATGTGTTGCAAGGCGAACGCGAACGCGCTTCTGCCAACAAGTCTTTGGGTCAGTTCAACTTGACCGACATTGCACCTGCACCACGCGGTATGCCTCAAATCGAAGTAACCTTCGACATTGACGCCAACGGTATCCTGCACGTTTCTGCCAAAGACAAAGGCACCGGCAAAGCTGCCAACATCACCATCCAAGGTTCTTCCGGTTTGAGCGAAGAAGAAATCGAACGCATGGTGAAAGATGCCGAAGCCAACGCTGAAGAAGATAAAAAACTGACTGAATTGGTCGCTTCACGCAACCAAGCCGAAGCCCTGATTCACTCCGTGAAAAAATCTTTGGCCGACTACGGCGACAAACTCGACGCTGCCGAGAAAGAAAAAATCGAAGCTGCGTTGAAAGAAGCTGAAGAAGCCGTTAAAGGCGACGATAAAGCCGCTATCGATGCTAAAGCCGAAGCTTTGGGTACAGCCAGCCAAAAACTGGGCGAAATGGTTTACGCTCAAGCGCAAGCCGAAGCACAAGCAGGCGAGGGAGCACAAGCCGAGTCTTCTGCTAAGAAAGACGACGACGTTGTAGATGCCGACTTTGAAGAAGTAAAAGACGACAAAAAATAATTGATGCCGTCTGAAAAAAGCGCGAATCGAAAGGTTCGCGCTTTTTGTCGTTTGGGGAATGTGTAAAGACACTTTGTCAAAATTGGCAGTAAACTTTCAAAACCTTGCTACATCATCGCGTTGCCATACTTCTATTGCTGAATTTTGAACAGATTTCGCCGAATGCTGACAGCAGCTGACAGTCAAAGCCATTAATATTTGTCCATCGCTTGAGTGCGAATAAGTGCTTATTTTTACCTCAAATCAACCTCTTGAAAGAAGATAAATATGAAAAAACTGATTCAAATGACCTCTTTGATGGTTGCCGCTGCCGGTTTGGTCTTGGCACCAGTCGCTTCTGCGCATGGCAAGCACGACATGCATCCGAAACAAGAGCGTATGCACGAAAAAGCCAAACCGCACAAAATGAAAAAACCTGCACCTAAAGCCAAACACCACGCACCGAAGCCCAAACATCATCAAGAGCATCGCCACGAACCTCATTAAGATGAATCCTCAACAATAAATAAGGCCGTCTGAAACCCAAACATCAGGTTTCAGACGGCCTTCGGTTTATCTGTCAAATAACGCTTTGCCGTTTTTCTTGTGCCAAACGGGTCGGCTCCAGCCAGGCAATGTTTCTTTCTGCCAGCGCATCGCGCCAATAATCCAGTTTGGTATCCAAATCTTCAGAGAAACTGTCTTGATTCAAAAGTTGAATGATAACGCCGCCATCCGTGGCTTCGGCCAAGCGGCTGATTTGACGCAAAATGCCGCGATCGGGAACCGTTTGCGTGCGTACGCCGATGAGAAGTTGCGCCGGAGTTTGTTTCAATTCAGCTTCCAATTGTTCTAAATCTTTTCTGCCGGCGACTACGCCTTTGTCTATCCATTCTTGCGCCAAAACGCCGGAAAACCAAAGCAGATCAGGCCATTCCGTTTCGAGTGTAACTGCCCATTTGGGCGCATTATTCAGCGTAACTTTAGATGAAACGGGAACGATGTTTTCCTGAAAATCATCGGCATCGACAATTTTTGTTTGCCATGTACGGAGAATGTTTTGATAGTAGGGCTGATTCAAATTCAAACGTTCGCGCAGAGTTTTTAAAGTAATCTTGCAAGCCAGCCAAGCAATCAAGCGCGGCAGAATGCCATAGCAGACAATGCTGCCGATGAGTAAACCCGCCCAAGCGCGTGCATCTTCGATATGATTGTTCAGACGGCCTGCAATCACAGCCTGACTGTCAGGAACAGGAAAGCCCAAACGTTCCGGCAGCCATGACAAAGCCTCAACCGTTTTCACCAATGCCGTATTGCTTAACAGCGTACTTTCCCAGTTGAACGTATATTGACGTACCAAAAGCAGCAGCAAAACAGAAACCAACATCCCCGACAGCGTACAAAGCCACAGACTGTGTGAGGTTGCGCCAATCAGCCAACGCGTTTGCGGTTTGCGCCATTCGTCCATATAAAGCCGCAAAATAGCCTGATTGACCGGGTCTTTACCTCGGAACCAAGTTGCCGGACTGCTGATAAAGTGCACATTTTTCAAACGCAGGAATAAAGTCGCCAGCCACACCAGCAGCATGACCGTATTCATGCCCAGAATCCCGGCCAATACCAGAAAAAAGTTCAGCCCCTGATTGTCCATCAAAAGATAAGTGCTGGAAAAACCGACCGTAAACAACAACGTCGCCGCAACAATCCAAAGCCAAAACGAGCCTGTCTCCACCTGTTGCAACACATATTTCAAATGCTTGTCGCGGTCAATAATTTGAGCGCGGCGTATCAGTTTTTCCTCATTGCCGCCGTCAATATGTCGCAACGCTTCCGTCGCCTGCACAGGATCTCCCGGAAAAATATAGGCACGTTCTTCAAGGATACGGACCAATTCGACAAGTTTTTGTGATGGATTCAACATAAATGATAGGCCGTCTGAAAGATAAAATGGAAACGTCTGTTATACCCACAAATAAACCCCTTTTTTGCAAAGGTCAAAAAATTAAAAGCAGTTTTGATTTTGAATAGGGTATATAGTGGAATAGATGTAAAAAAAGCAGCCCGAAAGCTGCTCATTTTGAGTGTGGTGCGGACGGAGAGACTCGAACTCTCACACCTCTCGGCGCCAGAACCTAAATCTGGTGCGTCTACCAATTTCGCCACGTCCGCACTAATTTGAACCGTGGATTATACACAAGATTAATGGGGGCGCAAAGTCTTGTTTGCTTGAATTTTTCGGTTTATCCCTTATATAATGGTTTATTCCGGCCGTCTGAAAGCAGGGTTTGTTTTCAGACGGCCTCAACTTTACTATTGGTGAGGAAGGGCAGATGCCTGCTTTATTGATTAAAGATTTTTTGCAGACGCAAGGTTTGAAGTTGCCTGCGGATGAGATACATGTTGCTTATTTGACTGCCCAGGCCGTGATTAAAATGGGCAATGCTTCTGTTGAGCGTTCGATTTTGTGGCCGTCTGAAGACGGTTGGCAGTTGGCGGATTATGTTGATGCCGAACATGAATTGTTGCTGAAACAGATTTTTATGGCTTTGGATTCGGTTGCCGAGCGCACCGAGCATTTGAAAAGCGCAGCAGTTTATACAGCGTTTCCGAAAGATGGTGCGTTGTCGCTGGTTCGACTGAGCCGTTGGGGCGTGCCGTTGGAAAATGTGATTCCAATCGACGATCAGGCCGGACAGGCTTTTTTGGCTGTGCGTACGGCGCAAAGCGGTTGGATGAATGTTTGTCAGAATGTGACGTATTGGCAGGAAATTGGTGAATTGTCGAACGAACGCAATCATTCCGGTTTGAGTCAGATTTCTGTTCCTGTCTGTATGCCCAGCGGTGCGGTTTTGGGTGTAGTGCATGCCGAGTTTGATGTCAAAGACGGTGCGCCTGATGAAGTATTGGTGTCTTGGATTGCCCTTGCATTAGCCTTGGAGGAACCTTTGAAAAACCTCTTGGGCGTGGCTGAAAACGAGGAAGCGGAAAATGAGTAACGCCTTGAAGTTTGTTGCGTCATGCCGTTTACCTACGGAATGGGGCGAATTTACCATGCACGGCTTTGAAGAAGAGGGCGGTCAGGAACATGTTGCATTGACAATGGGCGATGTTTCAGACGGCCTGCCTGTGTTGTCACGTATCCATTCCGAGTGCTTGACCGGCGATGCTTTATTTTCGGTGAAATGTGATTGTGGCCCTCAGCTTCAAGCGGCAATGCAAGCCGTTCAGAAAGAAGGGCGTGGCGTTATCGTATATTTGCGCCAAGAAGGCAGGGGCATTGGTTTGATAAACAAAATCCG
>NZ_JBQCTZ010000043.1:0-22756 GCF_051963715.1 Neisseria sp. P0001.S005
AATGAGTGAATTTTTGTTTTAAGTGTCGTAATCTCTTGCTAATTACTCCCAGCTGCAAGAGTTTCAGGGTTGCCCCCCCTTGGGCAGCCCTTCTTTTTTATCTTCCATTTTTTCAGCAATCAAGCCTTCCCTGCCCTATACACATAGTCAAAATCGCAGGCAAGGCCGCCCTTCTCCTCAACTTCCAATCTTCTTCAATTCATTATTCGGCATTACCAGCCAAACCTGTGCCTTTTTAACTTGAGCCGCAGTACGGATGGCCGCTTCATCCATAATGGAGAATGCGGTAGAAAAAGCATCGGCAACCGCCGCACTCTCCGCCATGACGCTCATGCTTTTATAACGCGGTTGGCTTCCGCCTGTACGCGGATCAAAAAGATGGGTAAATTTGCCAGCTTCGTCCATTACCGTGCCATAGCCGCCCGATGTGGCAAAGGCTTGGTTTTTCATGGCAATGGTGGTCAGAATTTGGTCTTCTTGGTCGGGATTGCGAATGCTGACATTCCACTCGCGCTGGTTGGCATTATCAAAGCCGTAAATCTCCCCCATATCAATCAATGCTTGGGTAACGCCTTGCTGCTTTAATAATTCGACTACTTTATCAGTGATATAACCCTGCGCAATGCCGTTGAGCGACAAGCCCATGCCTTTTTGGGCAAAACGGATTTCTTTGGTATCAAAATCGACTTTGTTGAAATCCACTAATTTGAGCGTGTCTTTGATACTGCGTTCGGATGGCGGCGTTTCGGTTTTGGGGTTTCGCCTGAAGTGGTCGGCATACAGATTCCACAATGGCTGAATGCTGGGATCAAATGCACCCTGTGTCAGCTGATGGATATCTCGGCTGATGCTGAGCAGCTGCAAAAAATTGGATGGCGGATTTTTCAGACGGCCTTCTCGATTTAAACGGCTGATCAGGCTGTCGTCCCGATATAGACTGAAGATTTTTTCCAATCGTGAAACTTCCGCCAATACTTTGTTGACCAGTATTTCCGCCTGCTTGCGCTCAACGCCGAACAACCGCAATTCCGCACCCGAACCCAATGCAATGCCTCTCCAAATAACTGGCTGCTCTTCTTGATTCTGGCTGGCCGAATGAGTCTGCTGATTGGTTTTGCGGCTGATGGCAAAGGGAATGCCAACACCGGCGGCAAGTGTGGCGGCTATGGCAAGGAAACGGCGGCGCGTTAAAGGGGTGGACATAAAGTATTCCTTGGATTTTTTATCTTTACATTGAAAGCTGCATTCATTAAATCATCAATCGGCAGCTTCCAACACAAAGGCCGTCTGAAACTGTTTCAGACGGCCTTTATTGGTTGTTTTATTTAAAAATGTATTCGTCGGGCATCTCTGCAAAACCGACTACTCTGCCGCCTTTTTCTTTGGCGAATTTCTCAGCCTGAGCCTTGTCGGCAAACGGAAGTGCGTCTTCCGCACCCATGCCGCCAATAAAGCTGCTTTCGATGACATAATAGGCTTTTTTCGCATCTATCCATTCGGCGTCGGCATTGGGTTTTTCCCAATCTTTGACTTTGCCCATATCGGTAACATAGATGGCATTAATGCCTTTAGGCTCTTCAGGCAGCTTGGTGTAGCCGAACATCTGCTTGATGGTGGAAAACCAAACCGGTTTGTCAGGTTTGCCGTTCAAGAAGATTTGCGCTTTAGGGCCGTTGTGTTCGGTCAAATTCATGCTGCAGTAATGACCGACTGCGCTGTCGCTGATTTGTTGGGGCGTAGGCGGAGGAGTATTTTCCTCTTTGCTACAAGCAGATAAAGCAAGGATGGTGAATGCTGTAAATAATATTTTTCTCATATTTGTCTCTTTCCGAAAATCCAGGCGGCTAAGACCAAAGGAATGATAACCCATAATACCTGCGCCGTCAGCAAAACCGGCATAGTCAGGCTGATTTGATCGCTCAAACCGGCCATACCTGCGTACATGGCGGTGTTTTCATAGCCGGTCAGGTTGAGCAGACGGTAAATGTCGGAAGGATTGAACAAGAGAATGGTTTCTACAACAGGCGCGGTAATGACTTGTTCGGTATCGGCAACCAAAATACCCAAAAGCGCCATATCGAAAATCACCACAAAAAACAGCCATACGCCGATGGCGATACCGGCGGCGGTACCGCGTTCTTTGACTTTTGCGCTGATCAAATAACCCATAGACAAAAAGGCTGCACCAAGAATCACGCTGGCAACAATCAGGAGGGCAAAAGGTTTCCATGCGGCAAGGTCAAAGCCGCCGTTGGCAAGCTGGAGGGTAATGCCTGCCAATCCGTAGCCTGCCGTGGTGGCAAGAGCAAGGATGATGAGATGGCCGATAAATTTACCGGCAAGGATTTGGTTGCGCGAAATCGGATAGCTCAACAACAGCGCCATCGTGCCGCGTTCGATTTCGCCAATCAGCGCATCATAAGAGAGCAACATCGCAATCAACGGAATCAGGAAAATCGACAGACTGGAGAGGCTGACAACGGTAACGGTCAACGGATCGACTTTGACTGTGCCGGTAGGCGAGCTGCCCAGGAAACCCAATGACAGGGCAAGCGCGGCAAGCAGGAGCGCGGCGGCGAGAACCCAACGGTTGCGCAGGCTGTCGCGGACTTCTTTGCCGGTAATAATCCAAACGGGGTTCATACGTCTTCCCTTTTTAAGAATTGTGCGTACATATCGTCAAGTGTCGGGGTATGGATATCGATATAAGCAAGGTTGCCCAAATCACCCAATTCGCTCAAAAGTCCCATGCGCTCTTCGGCTTTACATTGCGCTTTATACGACAGGCCGTCTGAAAGCGGCTGCCAACGCTCGCTCAACGAACGCACTTCTTTCAAACGGACATTGACGGTCAACGGCAAACCACTTTGGACGTGCAACTCATCCATGCTGCCATCGGCAACTTTCACGCCATTTTTCATGACGATAATGCGGTCGGCGTGGCCATCGAGTTCGGCAAGCGCGTGCGTGCTGAGCAATACGGTTGCACCGCGTCCATTCAGCTCGCGCACGACTTCGTAAAACATTTGGCGTGAAGCCGGGTCAAGGCCTGTGGTCGGTTCGTCAAACAATAAGACTTTAGGCTCGCCCAACAAGGCTTGTGCCAAAGCGAGACGCTGACGCATACCTTTGGAGTAAGTGCCGACACGGCGGCGTGCTGCTTGAGAAATGCCGACGCGTTCCAACAACTCACGGTTTTTACTCAAGGGCTGTTTTTTCAGCTTGGCATAGAAATCCATGGTTTCAATGCCGGTCAATGAAGGATGAAGCGCGACGGTTTCAGGCAGGTAGCCGACTTGGCTGCGAAGCAGTGCGCCTGCCTTGCTGCCGGTACGCTCGCCCAGCAACATGACTTCGCCTTCGGTCGGTGTAATCAGGCCGAGTATCAGCTTCATGATGGTGGATTTGCCTGCACCGTTATGCCCTGCCATACCGACGCTTTCGCCTGCTTTGAGGACTAAATCGACTTGGTTGACGGCTTTTTGACTGCCGAATTGTTTGGTCACGTTTCTTAATTCGACGTGGTTGGTCATGAATAATTCCTTTGTGCCGTTTCAGACGGCCTCATTCAAAAGGCCGTCTGAAAACATGTTTAATTCAAAGATCCGTTTTCGGCATTACTCCAATTGGATTGGCGCGTATTGGCTTCGTGCAACAGCTCATCCTTCATGGCTTCGTATTTGGTACTTGTTTTGTTGCTGATCGGTTTCATCAATGGCTTACTGTCGATGACGCCGCCCGGCAAAATAGCGGGGAACTGTGATTGCGCCCATTTGACAATACTGACGGCAGGACTGTTCATCAGCAAACGGGACACGGGAGCGCGCCAAATGATTTGATCGATGATGCCGTTCGGTCGATAGGCGTTGTCGCCAAAACCATCGCCATCAAGATCGAATGCGCTGTTGTCGCTCCAATAATTGCCTCGTCCGCCCTCTCCCCAATCAAGGAAACGGGTGCTGACGTATTTGACTTGGCTTTCGTTGTTGATAAACGAATTATTGAACAGGCTTGTGCCTTCAATGGCCGCGGTAAAGTGAATACCGATTTGACAGTTTTCAAAATGGTTGTCAAAAATTTTATTGAAGTTGGCGTTATAGGCGAATACGCATTTACCGGCTTTGTTGATAATATTGTCGTTAATATCGGAATAGTTGACGTAATTGAGCATGATACCTTGGTCACGGCTGCCCACGGCGATGTTGCCATACACTTTAAGACGCTCTGAGAACATCAACACATAGCCCATATTGTTGCCAACGGAGATGTTGTTGCTAACCTCGCTGTCGTTGGTGTACATATAATGTACTGCAAAACGCAAATCGCTGAAACGATTGCCTTTATAGGTATTGTTTGTACTGGTATTGGAGAAAATACCGTCACGGCCTTTGGAAATATCGTTGTCGACTACTTGCGCACCCGGCGCATTCCAAACCGTTACGCCATTACCGCGCTCATTCACGCGCAATGTAGCTTCCCCGACAATCTTATTTTCGCGCACCATCGATTCTGCCGCTCCATGGATGTACACGCCGACAGAGTTGTCCAAGACATTATTGTGTTCAATCAATGCGCGCGGAGCCGTCTCCTCAAGATAAATCCCTGCATCCATGGCCGGCAGGCTCAAGCCTGAATTGGAAACAGTTAGATTGCGCAGGGTCACGTCAGGTGCATGAACGGCAATGGTGCGCCCACTCCTATCACCGACGATCTTGGCGGAGCGGTCGGCCGGACCTTCAATGGTAATCGGTTTGTCGATATAAAGTTTGGTCTTGTATGTACCGGAGGCAAGCTTGAGCGTATCGCCGGCTTGGGCGCGCGCTAAAGCATCATTGAGATTGTCTTGTGCGGATACGTTGATGACTGCGGCAAAGGCCGTCTGAACCATACTGCCCAACAGCAATACGAATGCGGCACGTTGCCATTTGGAACGATGGGATGGTGTATGCGTCATAATCATATCTCAATTTCAGACGGCCTGTTTTCTACATGATAAACATATGCAGAAACAGGTATTTTGATGTTATAGCAAAGCTGTCTGATGATGGTTTATATTTCATTGACATATTGACTGACAAACAGCTTTGCTATAAAGGCCGTCTGAAAGAATGTCTTTTCAGACGGCCTAAAGGATTAAATCATCAAACCAAAATTATTTTGGTTTAACAATCATTTGGCCTGACATTTCCATGTGCAATGCGTGGCAGAACCATTGGCAGTAGTACCAGTGTACGCCTGGACGGACTGCTTTGAAGGTTACAGAAGATGTCGCTTGCGGGCTAATCTCCATAGCGATACCGTAGCCTTCCAAAGTGAAGCCGTGAGTCAAGTCCTCAATAGTCTCAACGTTGGTCACGTATACGGTCACTTCGTCGCCTTGGTTCACTTCAAATTGAGGGATACTGAATGCAGGCGCAACGGCTGTCATGTACACGCGTACTTTGTTACCTTCGCGTACGACTTTAGCGGCTTTTTCCAGCTCAACGCCGTCTTTTTGCGCTTGTTCCAAAGCATCTTTCCAGAACCATGGGTCTTTACGGTCCCAAGTTTTGCTTGGGTTCACTTTGGAAGCGGAAACCAGACAGAAGTCATGTGGTTCTGCAAAAGTCGGGTTGTCGTGAACCAGACGCATTTCATCGCCGGAGATGTCGATCAATTGGTCACACTCAGGTTTCAGAGGACCTGCGTTCAGGAAGCGGTCTTTGGAGAATTTGTTCAAAGACACCAACCATTTACCGTCGGCTTCTTTGGTTTCGCCCATGGTAGTGTGGTTGTGGCCAGGTTGATAGTGAACGTCCAGTTTTTGTTTGATCGGATCGATTTTCTCGCCTTTGTAGGCTTTAATCGCATCATCGATGTTCCATTTCACCATTTGGCTGTCGATAAACAATGTTGTATAAGCATTGCCGCGACCGTCAAATGCAGTGTGTAAAGGGCCAAGACCCAGTTGAGGCTCAGCTACGACAACATCGCGCTCTTTGATTTTGCCTGCAAACAAATCGTCCAGTTTGCTAACATCCAATACGGTAACGGTTGGAGACAGTTTACCGTTGAGCATGATGTATTTGCCGTCAGGGCTTGCGTTACAGCCGTGAGGAGAGTTAGGCACAGGGATGTAGCGGGTGTATGGAGAGTTGGCTTCTGCACGGCCGTCCAACATTTTCACGCCGTTAACTTCTTTGAAGTCGCCTTTTTTGATGCCTTCTTCGATAGCAGCCAGGTTAAATACTACACACCAGTCTTGCTCGTTAGAAGAAGCACCTTGTACAGTCAGAGCGCGCTCAGAGTTATAGCAGGTAGAGAAAGAGTATTTACCTTGGTAGTCGGCATCGCCGTTGTCCAAGTTACCGTCTACCAAAACTTGCCATGCGATCTCCATGGTTTCGCCGTCAATTGCGGTATAAACGGCATTCCAAGTTTTAGGATCATCCCATTTGCCTACGCCGTCAACAGGAACGATATGCTCGCCGTTGGCAAAAACGTAACCGGTTTTCGGATAACGTTGCGGACGCAGGCCGTGGATACCTGAAGCATTAGGAATATCAATGATTTTATCGGTTTTCATCACATCCAAGCGGATACGGCAAACACGGGTGTTTGCTTTATCGTTGGCGTAAGCATAACGGCCATCGTAAGTTTGGTCGGTGAAAGACAAGTGTGGGTGGTGCAAGTCGCCGTTAGGGTAGCAACGCAAACCGCTGTCTTGCAAGAATTTACGGGTTTCTTCGGTAATATTTCCGTTGAGGACTTTCAAGCTCTCATTGGTACGACCCCAACCGGTAGCGCTGTCCATATTGAATACAGGGATACGCATCAGTTCGCGCATAGACGGCAAACCGATCAAGCGCATTTCGCCTGATTGACCGCCTGAGAGGAAACCGTAGTATTGGTCAAGTTCACCTGGACCCACTTCGGAAGTCATTTTGCCCGGCTCGGCAGAATGAGCAGCTGCTTTTTCAGCAGGAGCTGCGCCAGAAGCGGCAGCTTTGTCACCCTCACCGTTAGAGCAACCGGCCAAGCCCAACAAACCGGCACCGGCAATACCTGCACCGGAAGCAGCGGCAGTACCTAAGAATGAACGACGGCTTAAGCCGTTTTGTTCTAATTTTTCGTCTGACATACGACACTCCTTGGATAAAATCCGGCGGCCGATTTTTTTCAGACGGCCTACCGATGAAAAAATTTCTAAGTCGGGCTGCCGATACAGCCCTCTTTTTTATAAATAACTACTTATCAACACTAATTGCCGATTCTTTTTTAACAAACTGAACAACTTGTTCTTGAGCCTTTTGCGTTGCTGCCGCATCATGCTGCTCAGATTTTGCCGCCGCTTGCTTTTGTTTTTTCTTATTCGTTGCCACTACTTGAGGACAACGCGTATCGTGGTGATACATTACCTGGCAATGCAGGCACTGGATACATTCGTTCGGATGAATATCGCCTTCTGGTGCAATGGCCTGAACCGGACATTCATGTGTACAAATCTGACAAGGGTTGCCACACATTTTGTAGCGGCGCAGCCAGTCAAACACACGGAAGCGACCCGGCAATGCGATACCCGCACCCAAAGGACACAGATAACGACAGAAGAAACGTTCGATAAACAAACCGGCAATCAGCAAAGCTGCAGCAAACAATACAAACCACCATTCGCGCATAAACTTCAGAATAATTGCGGTTTTGAAAGGTTCAACTTCTGCAAATTTTTCAGCAGTGCCCAAATCGTATAGGGAAATAGCCAGCAAACCGAAGAAGATAACATATTTAATGGCTGTCAGGCGCGTATGCAACAGATATGGCACAGTAATTTGTTTTACGCCCAGTTTTTTAGCAACGCGATTGGTCAACTCCTGCAATGAACCGAAAGGACACAGCCAGCCGCAGAACGTACCCCTATTCCACAACAGCATGGTCGCTGCTGTAAAGAGCCACAGGATGAACACCAGCGGATCCATCAGGAAGAATTCCCAGTGGAATTCAGTCAAAACTGCGGAGAACAAGGTCAATGTATTGACAACCGACAATTGCGCTTGCGCATACCAACCAATATAAACCAGGGTAAATGTCAGGAAGCAGAGGCGGAAACGGTCATACCATTTTTCGTAACGTACAATCCAGTCTTGGAACAGGAATACTAACAAGAGAATTGTCAAAGCAATACCGACAACAATAATTTGACCTTGTTTAGCTTTCCAAACCTGTTTCCAAAGTTGGTTGGAAACACCATCATCACCGGCAGTCGCATCTTCGGCAATACCCGTACTTTCAGGAGCTGAAGCTACAGCCGCAACTTGCTCAACCGGCGCGCTGATTTCAACAGGTGGTGCTTTTGGATCATCGACATAGTAGCCTTTTGGCAATTCGTAATCCAAATCTGCAGTTACGAAAGCTTTATCGTTAACACTCAACACACGTTGAATCATCAGTTGTAAACGCCATGGCTCGGCAGCATCAAATTCCACACCTTCAGGGATAGTAAACCAAGAAACCTCTTTAAATGCAGGCGCACCTTCCGCTGCCAAAGCAACCACACGCTCATGTTGTGCATCGGTAAAACGGAAGCTGGTATCGCCCTGAATCATTTCGATACGGTCAAAGATACCGCCACGCACATAGCCTGAGCCCTTCCAAGAGTATCGGCCTTCACCGGCAACCATAATTGCCTGTTGACCTGGTTGCAAACGTTTTTGCAGATTATTCCAACCTGCCTCACCTAAAAGGCTTTTACCGATAGAAGGTTGGCTGACCAAAGCGACATATAAATCAACGAATGTATCGTTACCATCACCCTGCTCTGCATGATCTGCAACACCGGCTTTACCGCCTTTTTCAAATAATTTGTTGATATCATCAACAGAAATATGCAGATGACCAACAGCTTTTTGTTCTAACAACGCATTCCAAGACTGAATGTCTTGTTTATCAGGATTCACAGCACGACGGGGACGGGTTTGAACCGCAGGCTCATTTGCAGCCTGCTCACCAGAAGCGGCAGCAGCACCGGCTTGAGTCGCTTTATCAGTACCCAAATGATATTGATGAATAACCGATTTGACAGAACGCTGAATACTGTCGTTAATCACCATCAACGTTACAGTCGCACCGCTGATGATATCCGCGGGAGCCACGCCAGGCTGCGGAGGATTTTTAATAAAATTTAAGCCAATATATTTATCAATGAATTTATCGACTCGGGATTGCGGAATACCGATCAGCATAATTGGTTCATGGTGCTCAACCAATTTTGCTCCCGCAATAGTGCCATCATTGGCCAATGCGATCATCGTATCAATCGGCTTACTCGAATAACCACGCGTATTGACCACATCAGTCGTGATATAAACCAGACCAAGCTGCTCTTCGCCTTTATATACACGAGCAACCAAAGGCTTACCTTCAGGTTTGCCGTAGCGATCAGCACCAGGAAAAATTTCAGAAGGCTGAATTTTTGCCAAGAAATCAGGCAAGCGCTCCGCGTAAGCAGGCAGGCTTACTATCATCATAGAAAACACAGCAAAAAGCACAAGGATTCGTTTCCAAATGCCACTTAAGCACTTCATTTCAAGACAGGACATGGCTATTCCCGATATATCGATACTCTAAACACTAATATTATATGAATCATCTATCGGCAATAATTTGATTAAAATCAAATTTACAAATCTTAAAACCAAATTCTACATGCTAATAATACTTTAGAACTATAAAAATAAATCTTTTATTAGTAGACATGAAATATAGGAAAATCAACTTAATCCAATGACCATCTTTATATCGTTAACTTATTTATAATAATACTCAAAACAATTCCTGAAATTTCATTTAGCATATATTGAATAAAATATAACCTGACTTGAATTTTCATAGGCCGTCTGAAAACGAATATCGAAGATACTTTAACCTGACCCTGCAATGACAAAATACATTTCTTGCAAAAACAAAAAGAGCCTGTATAAAACAGGCTCTTTTTCAGACTAATCTTAAGTCAGATTAGAATTTGTGACGCAGGCCAACAGTACCAGCAGTTTTCTCGTATTTATTGTCGCCTTTACCTTCTTTCAACCAACCGGCAGACAGCAAGGCAGAAGTGCGTTTAGAGAAGTCGTAGTCGGCACCAACGATAACTTGGTTGTAAACGCTGTTCTCTTGTTTCACGCCTTCTTCTTTAGCTTTGAAACCGTGAGCGTAAGAAACACGAGGAGTTACGTTACCGAAGCGGTAAGCCGCAGTTGCACCAACTTCAACACGTTCGTTTTTCTTAGCATTTGCGACATCTTTTTTGAAGCCTTCGTATTGACCTACAACAGCAACCATCAGGTTGTCAGCATCGTAACCAGCAGTCAGACGGTGTGCTTGGTGATCTTTGTAAGTACCAGCAGTCAAGGTAGTGTTGCCGTTGAATGTATCCAAGTAGCCAGCATCCAAGACAGCATGTTTAGCGAAAGAACCAGCGTAGCGACCGAAGAAGCCAGAGTTTTCGTAGTTCAGACCCAAATCGTAAGATTCACGGCTTTTCACAGCGTGATCGTATTTATCGCTAGGATTAGCATTGTCGCGAGGTTGGTATTGTACGCTTGCGCTGAAACCACCAAACACAGGAGTATCGTAACGTACAGATACTTTGCGACCATCTACACGTTTGATTTTACCCAGTTGCAGAGTGTCTGCGTTAGCATCACTAGACTCCCAAGGGTCGAAGCTGTCGCTGCTTTCGTTCAGAGCAGTATCCAAGTTACCGACACGAACTTTACCGAAACCACCTTCCAAACCCAAGAAAGATTCACGGTTTGCGAAACCAGAGTCACCACCGGCGATAGAAGTTCTTTGTTCAACTTGCCAGATAGCATTCAGGTTGCTACCCAAGTGTTCGTGGCCTTTGAAACCGATACGAGAGCCGAAGTCAGCAATCTCAGTAGCAGTTTTAGAAGAAGTCTTACCCTCTTTTACTTTAGAAACTTCCACGCCAGCTTTGATTTGACCGTACAGAGTTACATCAGCCATAGCTGCAACAGGCAAAGCCGCCAGAGTCAGGGCAATCAGGGATTTTTTCATTGCTGTATTCCTTTTCTATTGTGAAGAAATAACTTAAGCAGACCGGATAATCCGCTTAGGCTTACTTTATCGCTGGAATCAGCGATTCCATGACTGTCACTATAATTGTTCCTCTCTAAAAAAACAAACTTTATTCAACTCCCCCCACTACCGCAGAAACCAAATAAAGGTAGAGACAACCCCAAAAGTAGAAATTTATTATTTAAAATCAATGATCAATTTATTCAAAACCAACTGTGCATTTTTACAACACTTTATTAATTTACACATCAATCACGCTATTTTGTTGCTTTTATACCAACAATCCGCAGTTAGGCCGTCTGAAAATCATTACCTAGAACGCTCATCCACTCGGGCAAAGATAGCTGCGTCACTCCAAACTCATCAGGATAGTCAACACCTGTTAAATACAGACCATCAGACATAAAAGTTGGCGGAGCCTTCAATCTACTTTTGGCATGAAAGACCGACTCAAACTCATCCACACTGATTCTGCCACTACCCACATATACCAATGCACCCATAATATTGCGTACCATATGATGCAAGAATGCATTCCCATGCAAATCAAGGCACAGATAGCGAGAAGTTCCACTAATCTTTGTACTATATAGTGTCTTTATAGGAGACTTCGCCTGACATTCAGCCGCTCGAAAGCTAGAAAAGTCATGTTCTCCCTCCAATAAGGCAGCAGCCTGCCTCATCAGATTCAAATCTAATTTCAAATGTGTCCACCCTACTCTGCCAACCAATAATGGAGAACGAACCGGTGAAGACTCCAATAAATAACGATAATGGCGGCCATAAGCATCAAATCGGGCATGAAAATGAGATGCAACTTTTTGCGCAAGTAACACAGCAACACCATCAGGCAAATGCGCATTGACACCCCGCACCCATGCTTGCTCAGGACGACTTACTGATGTATCAAAATGCACTACCTGGGCAGTTGCATGCACACCTGTATCCGTCCTTCCCGCAACAATAGTATTAATTTGCTCCCCTGCTATTGAAGACAAGGCCTGCTCTAAGGCCGTCTGAACAGTTGGCAAATCTCCAGCCTGTTTTTGCCAACCATAAAAACGGCTACCGTCATAAGAGAGGGTCAAAGCCCAACGCTGCATCAGATGCCCTGTTGTATTTGCTTGTTCAGTCATTTCTTATACTTCTTGTAAATTGATATTGTTGCCTACACTCAGGTAACCAATATTAAAAAGGCGTGATCAACACACGCCTCTCATGTATTTCAGACGGCCTTTATCTTCAACCATCATATAAAGCTGAAATCTTACCCAACCAATCATAGACTCAGACAAAATCTTGCTTTTTAATTTACCATAAAAAAGATGCCGTCTGAAACGGCATCTTCATTTGACTGGCACTTATGCGCCAAGTTCTTTCATCAATTTTTGGGCTTTATGCAGAATATCGCCTTCAGCCTCTTCAATCAGCCCTTGCAATGTTTCTCGAGCCGCTTCAGGATCACCGATTTCGATATACATCTTAGCCAAATCATATTTGGCTTCAAGCGGTGCAGTCATGCCGACTGATTCTGAAACAAAGCCTCTTTCACTATTGCTTTTATCGGCAGCCACTGAAACATCTTCAGCTCCCCATTCCAATGCACCTTCTTCAATCACAAACTCAGAAGCAGCTTCTTCTTTCTCTACTTCTTCTTTGGTTTCTTGAATTTGCAAGTCTTGATCTTGCTTGACATCAAATGGCAGCACATGGCCGTCTGAAGCTTCAGGGGTTTCTACCGTAAACTCGAGTGGCTCTTCATTTCTTGCCTCGGAGACTTTTTTCTCTGCCGCCAAATCAAACTCAGCAAATGTATTTACCTGCTCTTCTTTACGTTCCGGCATAACAACCGATACTGGCTGATACGGATTTTCTGGTTCAGGCTCGTACACGCTTTCTGTTGATTCGATACTATCCCAATCAGCATGGCGGCGTTGCTCTGTCTCAACATCATGCGTTACTGCACCTGAAAGAATACCTGCCTGACTATTGTCAATCTTACCCAAATCAAGTTTGACATCATCGATATTGGAAGATTCTTCTACTTCATTGATAACCACATCATCTTCGAAATCATCTTCGATAAACAGACCGTCTTGAGTTTTTTCAGACGGCGTTACTTTAGTTGCAGCAACCGCAGCAGCTGAAGCAGCAACATTTTTCTGTACAACCTTCTCTTCATCCTTACGGCTTACAGGTGCTTCTTCCAGCTCGTCATTACGTTTACCGGCAGCTTTCAACAACAACCAAGCAGCAATAAGGGCTGCACCGCCTGCCAATAACCATTTCCATAAATTGCCGTCTGATTCGCTTTCTGTTTGCTCCGCGACAGAATCCGTGGTTGCAACAGGCTCAGAAGCCACTACATTCTCTTGAGCATCAGAAGCCATAGCTTCTTGACCATCAGATGCAGGAACAGTCGATGCGGTGTTTTCATTGACCGCTGCAGATGCTGCTTGTTCTGCTTGTTCAGCTGAAGCTTGTTTCACTTCTTCCTGTTGCTGTGTATTTACACCAGCATCTTTAACCTGGGCTTCAGTTTGAGCCTCAGGCTGAACAACAGGTTTTTCTGTTTTAGCTTCTATTGCATTGACGGCTTCATTGCCTTTCTCTGCCGCTGTATTGGTTTTAACAGGAGCAGAAGCAGCCAAACGTTGCAATTCGCTACGGTTTGGAATATTCAGCACTTTACCTGCCAACATACGGTTGGCATTGTTATCGATAAACACATCCGGGTTGGCATTTACCAAAGCCTGAATGGTTTGATCCAGGGTCATACCTTGCGGACGGATGCTGGACGCGATGGCAATCAGGGTTTCACCCGTACGCACCAAATGCTGTCTGCCTGAACGTGCAGCCGTGTCGTTTTTAGCAGAGGCCGTCTGAACTTGTTTTTTCTCAGCCTTACGCTGTACATCCTTACGCGCTCGAGCTGTCTGATTACCTGCTGCTTTATTGTTTTTAGTTGCAGGCTGTCGGGCATTGCGTGTCGGCTCGGAAGATTGAGATTCAGTGGCCAGACGGATACGAACAGATGCAGCATCTTTAGAATCATATCCGGCCGGATCGATAATAGCGGTGTACTCACGCGATTGCGCGCCAACACCTACTTGGAAAACCAAAACAGGATCTTTGATGGCTTTAGAAGAGCGGATGGTAACGACTGCCTTATCGCCTGATTTGCGTACCGCTGCGCGCAAATTGCCATTTGAAATAGTGGCCTTACCGCCATTAAGCAGAGCCTGAGCTTCCTCGCCAGTTACAGTGATACTGCCTGTAAAAGGCTCACCCAAATGAGATTGAACATTCAAGCCGCCCAAACCTGCAGAGGCACTGAGCGATGTCATTAAAGCAATAGAAGCTGTAATTAATTTAATATTGTGATGTTTTTTCAAAACTGATCCCCTGTTCGGAAATTATGGTACTAACCAATGTGCACGCATTTAACCATATATTTACTAGATATTACGTCATGATATATTTTTAACCCATTCCTGCCAAGCAATAGAGGCTATTCAGCCTAAAATTCCTTAGCAAATCTATTACTTTTGCATGCTTGTGTTTCTTTTTTACAAATTTCGCCAACCCAAAACAAATATTTCATATAAATATGTGCGATATTAAAGTCATGGTGAAACGTGCAAAAAAACACATCTCCCTGTATGATTAGCATTTACTCAATTAGTTTCATCATTAATATATGAAGATTTTGAGCGACTTATTCGCCGTATTCTTATTTTTCATCACATACATCATCACCAAAGACATGATTGCCGCAACAACTGTTGCGGTTATCGTCGGTATTGCCCAAGCTGCGCTGACCTTTTGGAAACACCGCAAGCTGGACACCATGCAATGGGTCAGCCTGATTTTGATTGTCTTTTTTGGCGGTGCAACGATTCTGCTGAAAGACAACCGCTTTATCATGTGGAAACCAACCGTTCTGTTTTGGATCGGCGCGATCGTCATGCTGTTCAGCCACCTGGCCGGTAAAAACGGGCTTAAAGCCGTCATGGGCAAAGAAATGCAGCTCCCTGATTTTGTATGGACACGCCTGACTTATGCATGGATTGGCTTCCTAATTTTTATGGGTGCGGCCAACCTCTTTGTCTTTACGTATTTTCCAGACCAATGGGTCAATTACAAACTGTTCGGCACATTGGGCTTCACAATCATTTTTTCCATCGCACAGGGTATGTATCTGATGCGTTTCCAGCCTAAGGAGGATCAATAATGGAATATTTCATGCTTTTGGCCACTGATGCCGAAGATGTCCACGAAGCACGCATGGCGGCCCGCCCTGCTCATTTGGCACGCTTAGAAGAATTGAAAGCGCAAGGCCGTCTGCTGACTGCCGGCCCCAATCCTCTACCAGATAATCCGGAACGTGTTTCCGGCAGCCTGATTGTGGCTCAATTTGAATCTTTGGACGCTGCACAAGAATGGGCAGAACAAGACCCTTACGTTGATGCCGGCGTATACGCAGAAGTATTGATTAAACCCTTTAAAGCCGTGTTCAAATGAGCAATATTCGTCAAATTATCGAGGAACGCCTGCGAACGCTTGAGCCTGAGTTCTTCGATTTTGAAGATGAAAGCCATCTGCATGCCGGCCATGCCGGTAATAAAGGCGGCGGGCATTACGCCATAGTGGTGGTCAGCAACGCATTTGAAAACATTGGCCGCCTCCAGCGGCAACGTATGATTAAGCAGCTTTTACAGGACTTGTTTTCAGACGGCCTGATTCATGCACTCAGTATCAAAGCGGCCACGCCGGACGAATACTTCCATTAAGATTACTGCCCAAACTTTGATTTCCAATCATTAATTTAAATGAGAAATACGATGAAAAAAACCTACTTTGCTTCAGCCTTGATGTTTGCCCTGACTTCCGGCACCCTGTTTGCCCAAACTTTGGTGACCGTCAACGGTCAAGCCATCGACAGCAGCGTTATCGATGACCAAGTTGCTTCCGTACGTGCCAGTAACCCGAACGTTCAAGACACTCCTGAATTGCGTCAAATGCTGACTGAACGCCAAATTATCAGCACTGTTGTTACCCAAGAAGCCAAAAAATTAAAACTGGATCAAAGCGCTGAATTCAAAACAGCATTGGAGCAAGCGCGTGCCGATGCCGCCAAGCAAGGTGCAGATAAAAAAGCCACCTTCAAAACCGAATGGGCAGCTTTCGAAAATGATTTGTTAGGCCAAGCTTTCGCGGCGCATATCGTCCGTCAATATCCTGTTCAAGAAAAAGATGTCAAAGCCGCTTACAACGACTTCAGCAACTTCTATAAAGGTACTCAGGAAGTCCAACTGGGCGAAATCGTGACCGACAGCAGCAGCAATGCCCAAAAAGCCATTGCCGATTTGGATGCGAAAAAAAGCTTTGTTTCGGTATTGAACCAATACTCAATTGACGAAGCGGCCAAAAAAGCCGGCGGCATCCCTAAAGCTTATGTTCCGCTTAAAGATTTACAAGAATCAGCGCCTCCGCTTTACGCTGCTGTCAAAGACCTGAAAAAAGGTGCACACACTAAAACGCCACTGCAAAACGGTAATTTGTACGCCGTTTTCTATGTCAATGATCGTCGTAACGTTACCGTACCTTCTTATGAAGCATCGAAAAACGAGATTGGCAGCGACTTACAGGCAGCCCGTGTTGATGCGGCCATTCAATCATTGCTGAAAAAAGCCAGTATCAAAGTCAACAAATAATATAACGTGCCCGCCGTGATAACGGCGGGCAATAAGGAACTCACATGAACATCAAGCCCAAAACTGCCGTTTTGGCTATCCTCACCCTATCGACCGTCGGCTTGGCAACCGCCAAAGCACCTGAAATCGATCCTGCACGTATCGACAGCATGGTCGCCGAAGTATTAAGACAAGCCGATCAACATCCCAACCAGACTGCCAAACCCGATGGTCAGGCAATCCGCAAAGATGTGGTTACACGTTTGCAGACTTTGGAAGTTTTGAAAAATGAAGCCATCAAGGCTGGTTTGGATAAAGATGCAGAAGTACAGAATCAGTTTAAAAATGTGGAAGCTGAGTTTTATGCCAACCAATACGCTGCTTATCTAGAACGTCAAACCGCGGTTGACGATGCCGAATTGCGCCGTTTCTACGACCAGCAAACACGCATCATCAAGCTGCAACAAGTCAGCTTTGCTTCAGCCGAAGAAGTCCGCGCAGCGCAAGAACTGCTGCTCAAAGGCTTGTCATTTGAAGAGCTGATGAAACGCTATCCCAACCCCGAACAAGAGTTCGACGGCTTCATCTCTCCGCAGCAGCTTTCGCCTCAACTGGCTACCTCTTTTGCCGACATGAACCGAGGTGATGTAACGCATGAGCCGATTCAGATGGGAAACCGTTTTTATCTGTTTAAACTCAGCGCCGTAGAGCGTAATCCTAATGCCGAACCTTTCGAACTGGTACGCAATCAGATTGCCCAAGCTGTCAAACGACAAAAAGTCGAGAATCAGATCGAACGTATCTTGAAAGAAAACGGCATTAATCCGTAAATTAATTCAATGGTTTCAGGCCGTCTGAAACTATATTTGAACTCAGAGGGCGTATCTTACGCCCTTTTTTACAACTCCTTTTATTCACACAAGATTATGCGCGCTGTTATCCAAAAAGTTACCCAAGCCAAAGTTGACGTTTTGTCCGAAAACTCCTGTGAAACCTGCGGCGAAATCAACAACGGATTTATGATATTGCTCGGCGTTACCCACACCGATACAGAAGCGGACGCCAAATACATTGCGGATAAAACCGCCAACCTACGTATCTTTGAAGACGAAAACGGAAAATTAAATTTATCGCTCAAAGATGTCGGCGGCTCGATATTACTGGTTTCCCAGTTTACCCTTTACGCCGATGCGCGCAGCGGCCGCCGCCCATCTTTCTCCAATGCCGCGCCCGCAGAACTAGCGGATAAACTTTATCAATACACCGCACAACTTCTACGCGAACATGGATTGACTGTCGAAACCGGCAGATTCCAAACCCATATGCAGGTTTCCCTTTGCAATGATGGGCCGGTTACCTTATTGCTTGATTCGCAAAAAACATTCTAAATCCCATCGAAAAAGGCCGTCTGAAATATTTCAGACGGCCTTTCCATTTCTGATCATTACTAAATCAAGCCTTGCGCTTTCACCCAGTTCATAATATCTGCCTCAACGGCTTCAGGCGAACCCGGATTGTCGATTTTGACACCGTACTCATCAGCACCCAGCTCTTCCAAAATCTCCAGCTGCGAATCCAGCATTCCGGCTTTCATATAATGCCCCTGACGCGACAGCATACGCTCGAGATTGATTGCTTGAGGTGGAGTCAGATGGATAAAAGCCACCTTCCCTTCTGCGCCACGCAGAATATCGCGGTATTGGCGTTTGAGTGCGGAACAAGTAACAATGGAATATTTTTCCCCATTTTTTGCCTGCTCCGTCATCCAGTCACGCAAATTGCCCAGCCATGGGTAAGGTCGAAATTTTTAGTCACATCAAAAGAATTTGGGGCTGTAGCGTTTTTGTACGATTCCCCAAACATCCATCATACTTTTTCTTAAAAACTGAAGTGCCATGATACAAAGGCCGTCTGAAAAATTCTTCAGACGGCCTTAATTCTTAAACTTCTGCCGGTGGTTGCGGTGTATCTTCATCTTCCTGCTGCGTTTTCACTTTGGCAAAGCGGCTGAACCAAATGCCTGCTTCGTAGAGCAGAATCAGCGGAACAGCAAGCAGGGTTTGAGAAATTACATCAGGTGGCGTGATGATTGCGGCCACGACAAACGCACCGACAATCACATACGGACGCGCATTCTTAAGCTGTGCAGTCGAAACAATGCCCATTTTTGCAAGCAACACCACAACGACGGGAACTTCAAACGTCGTTCCGAATGCGACAAACATGCCCAAAATAAAGGACAGATATTTGTCGATATCGGTCGCCATATTGACGCCGACAGGGGTTACACCGGCCAAGAATTTGAAAATAACGGGAAACACCAAAAAATAGGCAAACGCCATACCGACGAAGAAAAGCGTCACGCTGGACAACACCAGCGGCGTAATCAAACGTTTTTCGTTTTGGTATAAGGCAGGGGCAACAAACGCCCAAACTTGATACAGCGTGTGCGGCAACGATAGCAGAAACGCCGCCATCAAAGTAACCTTGACCGGCACAAAAAACGGCGCGATCACATCGGTTGCAATCATGCTGGTATCTTTAGGCAGATTGGCCATTAATGGTTCGGCAACAAAGGTATAGAGCTGCTGGGCAAACGGCATCATACCCAAAAAGCAGACGACGATACCGATGACGATCCACATCATGCGGCGGCGCAGCTCGAGAAGATGCTCGATAAGCGGTTGGACGGGTTGTTCGTGTTGAGGTTCGGACACCGGTTGACTCACTTTTTACTTACGGACGCGCAGTTTGGGCTTGGCGTGGAATTTCGGGCGCATATCGCGTTTGCGGCTCATCGCCTGCTTACGCAAAGAAGTCGTATGCGGCGGAGGAACATCGGCAACAGGAGATTCGATATAGCTGACTTCTACCGCAGGAGCAGGTGAAACCGAAGCCGTCAAATACTCACGCCAAGCACGGTCTTGCTCGGACTCGGCATTTTCAGCCTCGACAAGCTCTTGGGTCTGTACTGCCCCACTCTGCTCAGAAGCCTGGATTGCACTTTCGTTCTCAGTGCTGTTTGAAGCCAGATCAGGCAAAGGATTGCCCAACTCGTCCACTCCAAAATCGGCAGGCGTTTTTTGTTCGGGCAGGCGTTCCCACGGCTTGAGGCCGTCTGAAATATCGCTCAGATTTTTTTGTGCATCGTTGCCCAAGTCTTTGATACCGTCGCGAAACTCAGATGCAGCGGTTTCAAATTCCTGCTTCACCTTGCGCAATTCGTCCAACTCAGCCTGAGTGTTGAGTTCCTGCTTGACGTTATTGACGAATCCTTGCAATTTGCCGACCAAACGCCCGGCCGTGCGCGCGGCTTGCGGCAGACGTTCGGGGCCAAGCACTATCAGGGCGACAACGCCGACCAGCAGCAATTCGCCCAAACCGAAATCAAACATGGATTATGCTTTGTCTTCGTCTTTTTTGTGTTCGATGACTTCATCTTTTTTGGCATCTTTGTCGTCTGTACCTTCGTTCAGGCCTTGTTTGAAGTCATGTACCGCACCGCCAAGGTCTTTGCCGACGTTGCGCAATTTTTTTGTACCGAATACCAAAACGACGATAATCAGTACGATAATCCAGTGCCAGAGAGAGAAGCTACCCATGATAAATCCTTGAATTTGTTAAAAATAGATAATAGTTATGCAGGCGTACCCATAATATGGATATGCAGGTGGAAGACTTCTTGTCCGCCGCCTTTGCCTGTGTTGATCAGGGTTTTGAAACCGTCGGTCAAACCTGCCTCATGGGCGATTTGAGGAACTTTCAACATCATTTTACCCAACAGGGTTTGATGTTCGGCAGTTGCGTGTGCCAGTGAATCGAAGTGCACTTTCGGAATCAGCAGCAGATGCACCGGCGCGGCAGGACGAATGTCTTTGAAACAAAGCATCTCGTCGTCTTCGTAAACGGTTTGTGCCGGAATATCTTTGGTTGCGATTTTGCAGAAAATACAATTATCCATAATGGCTCCAATGGCTGTCTAAAAACGGGCATAACGGGGTTCAACCAAAAAAGGGAAATCGTTTTTGCCCCAAGAGACGGATTCCGAAACAGGTCAAATACGGGATTGTAATATAAATTCAAGATTCTTTGCGAGAAGCTTTTTCCACTAATCCCGACAAACCTTGACGGCGCGCAAGCTCGTTGACCACATCTTCGGCGCGCAAGCCGTGATGCGCCAATAAAACCATGGTGTGAAACCACAAATCCGCCACTTCGTAAACCAAATGTTCGCCACCGCCATCTTTAGAGGCCATCAAAGTTTCACCTGCTTCCTCGATGACTTTTTTCAGAATCTTGTCTTCGCCTTTATGCAGCAGTTGGGCAACGTAAGAAGCATCAGGATCGCCGCCTTTGCGCGAATCGATGACGTTTTGAATTTGGGTAAGGATAGTATCGGTCATGGTCGGTTTCTCTTATTTTCTTTCAGACGGCCTTAAGGATGTTTATGTCCGTAGATTGCTTCTTCATCTTTCAACACGGCATCGACTGTCTGCCATGCGCCCTCTTGCCAAACTTTGTAAAAACAGCTTTCTCGCCCAGTATGACAGGCAATGCCGCCATTTTGTTCAATCAGCATGACCACCGCGTCGCCATCGCAATCCAGGCGCAATTCATGTACTTTTTGCGTATGTCCGGACTCTTCGCCCTTCATCCATTGTTTTTGGCGGGAACGGCTGTAATAGTGGGCAAAACCGGTTTCTATAGTTTTTTGCAGGGCTTCGGCGTTCATCCAGGCAACCATCAGCACACGGCGTGTCTGCCAATCTTGGGCAATCGCGCAAACCAAACCTTTTTCATCAAATTTTACAGCATTCAGCAGCGTTTCGTTTATGTTCGACATTCGCATCTTTCTCTCATATTTTCAGACGGCCTCTGGATAGCAATCACAAACGCACTTCAATTCCTGCTTCGCGCATGGTCAGTTTCGCTTCGCGGATACTCGCTTCGCCAAAGTGGAAAATACTGGCGGCCAATACCGCATCTGCCTTTCCTTCTTTAATGCCGTCCACCAAGTGTTGAACCGAACCGACGCCGCCGGAAGCAATGACCGGAATATCGACCGCTTCGCTGACCGCGCGTGTCAAAGGCAGGTTGAAACCTTGTTTGGTACCGTCCCGATCCATACTGGTCAGCAAAATCTCGCCCGCACCGCGCCGCTGCATTTCGACAGCCCATTCCACCGCGTCCAAACCGGTCGGATTACGTCCGCCGTGGGTAAAGATTTCCCAACGGGTGTTTTCAGGGTTGACCGCTTTGGCATCCACGGCAACAACAATCGCTTGCGAACCAAAAAAACCGGCCGCTTCGTTTACCAAATCAGGATTGGTTACAGCGGCCGTATTGATGCTGGCCTTATCGGCACCGGCATTAAGCAGACGACGGATATCGGCAACTGTGCGCACACCGCCGCCGACCGTCAATGGAATAAAAACTTGTGAAGCGACTGCCTCAATAACGTGCAAAATAGTGTCGCGATTGTCGCTGGAAGCAGTAATATCCAAAAAGGTCAACTCATCCGCGCCTTCATCGTTGTAGCGTTTGGCAACGTCAACCGGATTACCTGCATCGCGCAAACCCAAAAAGTTGACACCTTTTACCACGCGACCGTCTTTTACATCCAGACAAGGAATTATTCGTTTTGACAATGCCATACTCAATACCTCTTATCCGTTATCAGGCCGTCTGAAACCGTCAGGCCAAAAATTTGCTCAACCAATCCGGCAAATGTTGCAACAGCTGAAAATAACCAATCCCCGCTATCATTGCCAAAATGCAGGAGATGATGAAATTGCTGTCGATGCGGCCGACAATGGAAAAAATCAAACCGGCAAATGCCCACACTATCCCATTGAAAATCATCCAATAGGTATCAATAATCGGCAAATCAAACGCCGTCAGCTGTCGCAGTATCACTGCAATCAGTGTAAACCACAAACTTTCGCTTAGCGGATACACTTCGCGATCGGATGACCAGATAATCCAAA